>JAILOD010000327.1 GCA_024691015.1 Lachnospiraceae bacterium | reverse complement strand
TGATGAAGGCAGCTATTTCCTCACAAAACAGCCCTTCAACATGGACTACATCGGGCCCGTGGCATCTGATGTGACAAATGCGATAAAAGCCACTCTCGGCTTCACAAAAAAATGCCTTGTACTCGATCTGGACAACACCCTCTGGGGCGGCGTCGTGGGCGACGAAGGTCCGCTCGGAATAAACGTTGACCCGAACAATGCCCTCGGTGAGGCCTACAGACATTTCCAGAAATATATACTTTCGCTTAAAAACCGCGGCGTGATCCTTGCCGTAAATTCCAAAAACGACGAAGAAATTGCCAGGGAGCCCTTTGAACAAAATCCCGACATGCTCCTTAAGCTCGATGATTTCGCGGCCTTTGTTGCGAACTGGGAGGACAAGGCTTCAAACCTAAGGCTTATCGCCGAGACCTTAAACATCGGCATCGATTCCCTTGTCTTCTTTGACGACAATCCCGCCGAAAGAGAAATTGTCCGTTCCTTCTGTCCCGAGGTCACCGTGATAGACGTTCCCGAAGCGGTAGAAGCCTACGCAGATGCACTGGACAGGGCCGACGCCTTCAGATGGGCGCAGATCACCAAAGAGGATATGGAGCGCTCCGCTTCCTATACTGAAAACCGCCATCGTGACGAGCTCCGCCATAACTTCGTAAACTACGACGAATACCTGACCGCCCTTGAAATGAAGGGCAAATGCGACCTTGTGGGCGATGACGAGGCAGACAGGTTCACCCAGCTTATAAACAAATCAAACCAGTTTAATCTCCGCACGCAAAGATATTCTTCCGGAGAAATCGACAGCATAAGAAACGACGGTGAGCACGCTCTCGTATATGTCTCACTCACCGATAAATTCACAAGCTACGGCATAATCTCCTGCATAATACTTGAAAAGCGGGGTGAGGACATCTTCATCGACACCTGGTGCATGTCCTGCCGTGTTCTCAAGCGCTCGGTGGAAGACTTCGCCTTTAAGCACCTCATCGAAATCGCAAAAAACTTGGGCGGAAAGCGCCTTATCGGCGAATATCTCCCCACTAAGAAAAACGGTATGGTCCGGGATTTTTACCAGACCCTCGGCTTCACGCAAAAGGACGGCGAAACAGAAGGTACGCTCTATGAATACGACCTTTCAAAAGAATATACAAAAGAAATCTTTATCACCAAGGAGGCTTAACATATGAAACCATCACTTATAATAATGGCTGCCGGAATGGGCTCCAGATACGGAGGTTTAAAGCAGATCGATCCCGTGGATGAATACGGAAACAAGATCGTGGACTTCTCCATCTATGATGCCAAAAGAGCCGGCTTTGACAAGATAATCTTTGTCATAAAAGAAGAAAACCTTGCTGATTTTAAAGAGGCTTTTTCGGACAGACTCAAGGACCGTGTAAACATTGCCTTCGCTTTCCAGAAATCAGACGACATCCCCGCTCCCTTCAAGGTTCCCGAAGGGCGCGTTAAACCCTGGGGAACGGCACAGGCCGTACTGAGCGCAAAGAATGAAACAGAGGGGCCGGTTGCCGTTATAAACGCTGACGACTTCTACGGAAAAGAAGCCTTCGAAAAGATGTACAACTTCCTTACAACCGCAAAAGACACAGAGCCCTACGAATACGCAATGGTCGGCTTCACCCTGAGAAACACCCTGACCGATAACGGCTACGTATCCAGAGGCATCACCGAGGTTAACTCAGATGACCTTCTTATGAATGTTACCGAGCGCACACACATAGAAAAAGACGGAAACGGCGCAAAATACACCGAGGATGACGGAAAGACCTGGACTGCCCTCACCGGAGACGAGATCGTTTCAATGAATTTCTGGGGCTTCGGCAAATCCATTATGACAGAATTAAATACCGCCTTTACCGCATTTCTGGAAAACCTCGATAAAAGCGGCAATCCTTTAAAGGCAGAATGCTATCTTCCGGCAGTTGTTGACGGGCTGATCCACGAAAACAAAGCCACCGCAAAGGTTCTCCATTCAAAGGACAAGTGGTTCGGCGTAACCTACAAGGAAGATAAGGAAAACGTAACCGCCTCCATCAGAGAACTGAAGAAGGCGGGCATATATCCCGAAAAGCTCTGGGATTAATATTTTAATAATTCATTGAAAACCTTTATGGCATAAGAATCGGTCATGCCGGCTATGTAATCCACAACTGCCATCACATAAAGCCTTCTGGTGGAAAGATCCTCGTAGATCGGCTTATTGTGCAGTGTGGGGCGCTTAAAGCCGGCTGATTCTATGTCTGCCTCACTGACCGTCAGATATCTGCTTAAATAATTCCCGAAGGTACCCATAAGCTCCGGATAATCCTTCTTGGCCTCGGCTATGGCATCCAGGGTTTCCCTGCCGTCATAGACATCCATAAGAGCGGTGTAGATCTCGTAAATAACCAGCTCAGCATAGTCATCGAACGGCTTCATTTTCTTATTCCTGTATATCTTATCGTAATTAAAATTCTTGATAATGTTCAGTTTGTAGGAATACTGCGGTGAAAGCGTGATCCCGTGCTCCAGATCGGAATTCGTGCAGACATCGATGATCATGTTATGCATGATGACCGAGGTGTTCAGCGCATCATCGCCCCTCGAACGGGTACGGTCCTCCAGATCCTTAATGCTCGCCGCATCCAGAACTCCAAGCACCGTTGCATCCTCAATATCACGCCCGAGATAAGCTATCTTGTCAGCGATCTTTACAACGCAGCCCTCCCAGGTAAAAGGATCGAACATTCCGGGCAGGGTGAACTCCTTCATAAGATCGATAACCTGCTCTCTGGGGCGCAGTGTGTTCTGGTCCAGTTCGCCGCAATGACTGATAATTCCGTCTCTAACGGCATAAGTAAGATTAAGATTCCAGTAAACTCCGTTATTATTCTCAAGAAGCTCTACGTCATCCACAAGCCGGAGCCCGTGCCTTTCATGCCAGAAACGGGACCTGAGTTCATTCTGGCAGATCCTGTCCAGAACCCGCTCACCCTGATGACCGAAGGGAGCGTGGCCTAAATCGTGCGCCATCGCAATTGCCTTCGTAAGCTCCGTATTAAGCCCGAGATAGCTTGCTATGGTGCAGGAAACGCTCTCCACGTGGGAAACGTGCTCTATTCTGGTACATATATGATCATTATCCGCGGCATTGCAGAACACCTGAGCCTTATGCTTTAAACGCCTGTATGCAAGCGAATGAAGAACACGGGTATAATCGCGGCCGAATTCCGTACGAACATCGTCCTCTCTCCTGTAAATCTCGTGCTCACGTCTTACCATCTGGCGATAACGCTCCGGATTGTTTCTCTCAAATGCTGCGACAGAAGCAAAAGCTCCTCTTGACATATAGTACCCCTCCTAACCTATATAAGATCGTCCATATTTGAATCGGATGAAATATAGTCGTCGTCAAAATCATCATCCGATGGAACATATTCGTCGTCGTTTGACTGCGGTGCCTGCGGAACCTTAACCTGCACATTGGCCGGAGCCGCTCCTCCGCCGGGGATCTGCGCTGTATCTATCATGGTCTCAAGACTGATAAACTTGGTCTGGGCGGCGATCCATTTAAGCTCCACCTTGCCGACCGCTCCGTTTCTCTGCTTAGCCACGATAATATCCGCAATACCCTGTCTGGCAGTTTCCTTATCGTAATAATCTTCTCTGTAGATAAACATAACCAGGTCCGCATCCTGCTCAATGGCACCGGATTCACGCAGGTCAGAAAGCATGGGCTTGTGATCCGTTCTCTGCTCAACCGCACGGGAAAGCTGTGAAAGCGCGATCACCGGACAGTTCAGCTCTCTTGCCAGACTCTTTAAGGCTCTCGAAATATCGGATATCTCCTGCTGCCTGTTGGCGTTGTTGTAGCCCTTACCGCCGCTCATAAGCTGAAGATAATCCACTATGACCATATCCAGCCCGTGCTCGAGCTTCTGCCTTCTGCATTTTGAACGCATCTCCGCAACGGTAATACCCGGTGTATCATCTATGACAAATTTGGATTTGGCGAACCTTCCGGCACTGACTATCAGATCGTCCCAATCCTTGTCTTCAAGATTGGCGGTCCTCAATCTGTCGGAATTAACTCCCGAATCCATTGACATCATTCTCTTTATAAGGTCCTCGTTTGACATTTCCAGAGAAAACATCATTACCGTCTTCTCACTTCTAATCAGAGCGTTGGACGCAATATTTAAGGCAAACGCCGTTTTACCCATAGAAGGACGGGCCGCTATAAGTATAAGATTAGCCTTCTGAAAGCCGGCCGTCATCCTGTCAAGCTCCACAAAGCCCGAGGGTATACCGGTTATATAGCTCTTGTTTTTTGCAGCCTCCTGAATATGGTCGAGGGTTTCCAGAATGACCTGATCTATGGGAACTATGTCCTTATTCCCTCTCTTCTGCACCAGGTCAAAGATACGCTTTTCCGTCTCCATAAACAGGTCGTTGGTGTTCCATTCGCCGGAATAAGCCTCGCCTGCTATCTCATTGACAACGTTTATAAGCTTTCTCTTAAGCGAGTAGTCCTTAACGAACTCGCAATAATGCTTTATGGAGGCTCTGGTTGGCACCTTGTTTATAAGCTCACCCAAAAACACCGGATTCATTATCTCCTCCGGTGCGTTCATCTGCTTAAGCTTTTCCGTAACGGTGATACCGTCGGGGCTCTTGCCCTCTTCAAAAAGATCCAGAATGGCCTGGAAAAGCATTCCATACTGCCTTTCGTAAAAATCCTCTCTGGTAAGCATTCCGGCTGCTGTGATAATGGCTTCCTTATCGATAAACATACAGCCTATGACCGATTGCTCCGCTTCTACGGAGTACGGCATTTCTCTTTTCAGTACCTGACTGCTCCGGCTTTCACTATCCATCAGCTTTAACCTCAGAGAGCTTCTATTTCTACCGCAAGAGAAGCTGTAACCTCAGGGTGCAGCTTAACATTTACCGTATAGCTTCCCACGTTTTTAATGGGATTGGCAAGAACTATCTTTTTCTTGTCTATATCAAGCCCTGACTGCTCTGCAGCCGCATCGGCGATTTCCTTACCCGTAATCGAACCGAAGGTCTTTCCGCCTTCACCTGCGCGGATCTTAAGAACAACCTTTGCTTCCTCTATCTTTATCTTCTTCTCTTTAGCCGCAGCCAGCTCTTCTGCTGCAACATGCGCCTGATTGGCTTTTTTAAGCTTAATGTCGTTTAAATTCTTGGGAGTAGCCTCAACAGCCAGCTTCTTTGTAAAAAGAAAATTTCTTGCGTAACCGTCGCTGACCTCTATAATGTCATCTGCCTTTCCCTTGGTCTTAACATCCTGTAAAAGAATTACTTTCATTTTATCGTCTCCTCCTCTGTCATTTTATCAAGTGTTTCCTTCAATATGGCATCAGCCTCTTCAAGCGTTTTGCCTGCCAGCTGTGCTCCTGCGATATTCATGTGACCGCCGCCGCCAAGCTGCTCCATTATAAGCTGAACATTTACTTCGTCTATGGCTCTCGCACTTATATAAATGGTATCGTTGAAATCTGTAAGTACAAAGGATGCCTTTACATTGTTGATATTTAAAAGCTCATTGGCCGCCTGCGCTCCGATGATCGTAGGACTCTCAACATCTGTTCCGCACTTGCACATCGAAATGGCAAACTTACCCTTGTACAGCTCCGCATCCTTAACGGCTTCGGCCTTTGCCTTATAATCGGCAAGATCGTTTCTGAAGAGCTTTCTTACCCTTGTGATATCGGCTCCGTTTCTTCTTAAGAAGGCGGCAGCTTCAAAGGTACGTACACCGGTTTTCGCCATAAAATTGTTTGTATCTATCATGATCCCGGCATAAAGACAGTCGGCCTCGTAGTTTTTGATCTTGATATCATCCGCAAGATACTGCAGAACCTCGGCAACCATCTCGCAGGCACTCGAAGCATAGGATTCCACATAGCTTAAGGTTGCGTTTGTGATCCTTCCATCTCCGAAGCGGTGATGATCTAAAACCACGATGGTCTTGGCCTCTTCCAAAAGCTCGGGACATTCCGTAAGGTTGTATTTATTGGTATCAACCACAACAACGGCTGTATTGCTGTCGTGCAGCTGCATGGCCTCACCGCTGGTGATAAAGATATCGGCCTCATAATCTTCATTATCAACGAACATATCAACAAGGGGCCTTATGGCACCGGGAATATCGTTTAATATGATATGACATTTCTTTCCGAAATGCTTGGCTGCACGGTAAATACCGATAGCCGAGCCGAAGCAGTCCACATCGGCATTTTTATGCCCCATTACAATGAGATCGTCCTTTGTCTCTATTATTTCCTTAAGGGCATGAGCCTTTACGCGGGCCTTAACTCTGGTGTTCTTTTCAACCTGCTCGCTCTTTCCTCCGTAATAGATGATCTTTCCGGGAGATTTGACCACCGCCTGATCTCCGCCACGGCCGAGAGCCAGATCGATGGCATTCCTTGCATACTGGCTGTCCTGAAGATAGGAATCCGTATCCAGGCCGAAGCCTATGGATAAGGTCACCGACATATCATTTCCGATGTTTACGGTCTTAACCTCTTC
>JAILOD010000307.1 GCA_024691015.1 Lachnospiraceae bacterium | reverse complement strand
TCTCCGGCATAACCTATGAAGAAGCGGTGAGGAACGCCCTTGGTGACATGAACGTGCCCATCATCACCGGCGCCGACGTGGGCCACAAAAAGCCGTCCATAACAATAATAAACGGCGCAGTCGGGGAGATCACGCTCAAGGATGGGAAAGCACGGATTTCGATGAAATTGGTGTAAAAGTGGACAATTGCAGCATGAAAACATGCAATTATATCATATGGACGGAGGAAGATATAATTGAGCCGACAATCCAAACGACGGATGTTTAGGATTGTACGATGACCAGCCAATAAGAACGGCAAGATTTTAGTTGCCTATTGGAAAAAAACAGCAGTTAAAAGGGAGAGTAATGAACGAAACAAATTGTCACGCTTCGAAACCTATTGATAATGCTGGTGTGAAATCAAACGTTTACAAATTGTAACCAGATGAAAAATGTTCATAAATTGGTATGGCCTGACATTATTCACTTTGTTATAATGACGGAGGTTAATGAAGGATGATGGCACCGGTTAACAGGTGTTATGAGGGTACGGTCTTTTGGGAGTCTGGGGTATGGATGTGCTGAATAAAAATTCAATCATAAAGGTCATGCGGACGTATTATGGGCTTTCACAGGAGGAAGCTACAGACGGTGTTTGTTCTGTTCAGACGCTGTCCAGGATAGAAAACGGCAGGGTGGGGGTAAAACCCGATATATATGCGGGACTATTGGATAGGATGTGTCAATGCGGTGCGGATTTTTTTTACATGTTTTCTGGGAGCGGCATAAAATGTAACGCTGTTCTTGAGACAGTAAGAGATGTAGGGAAATCTTCCGATACACTCGATTTTATCTTTGGTCATGTCAGTTTTTTTGAAAAAGGTTTCGGCATGCAAAAGGTTGATCCGAACCAAGCCGTTTCTGACATTGAACGCTGGATATCCCAAAATCCATGTTCATTGGAAGCATTTTTGGATGGCAAGGCCGTAATTCTTAGAAAAAAAGATGTGACAAGTCTTATGCTTCTTGCATGTATATGGATATCACAAGGCCGGTTCGATAATGCTGAGAATCTTATCTGCTTTATATCAAATGGTTTGAGGCAGGAAGGCGTCCGCCTGGAAGAAGGGGAATTTCTTAGAACGGTATGTACACTTCTTAAGGGAATAGCATGCTTTTTTGAAGGTCATTATGATGAAGCAGTTAATGAATTTGCTGTTCTCCTGGAGGCGTCAATAAAAGAAGCTCAATTCGGACTGCTTGCACAGGGTAGCTTCTGGCTGGGCTTGTGCTACATCAAGGAATATAATTTCGCAGAGGCAATAAAAAAATTTGAAATAGCTTGTTCGGTTTCACGTCTTTTTGATCAGGAATTTTTGCACAAATCTTACGCCGTAAAGCTCAATGAGGGGAAGAATGGACTGATTATTAACGGAATTAAGGATGCATTTTCGGTGTTTACGGAAGAGCATATGAAAAGGAGTTTTTTTTCCGACCTTGATTGTCTTGGACATGTAAGATTTTTTTCTGCAATGTTGTACGGACAAGCTGATGTATCAGCGTTTGTGGATGATATTAATTTGGCATTTTCAATAAAGAACGACGGAACTGAGCCGCTTGCGGGAAGAAATGAGACGGGCTTTTCGGAAGATAATTTTGAGGTGAAAGAACTTAAGGTTGCATGCGGGAAGAGGTTTGAAAGCATTAGGAATTCTCTTGCGGTCGGCAGGCTTGTTTATGCAGAGACGCTTTTTGATGCGGTGCCGGCATATTGTTGGTATAAAGAGGAAGGACCATATTCTCATAAGAGGCATTTTGTTACCATAGTTGGAGTGGATGACAAAAATTGTTTTTTTGTGGATGATGAGACGGTACTCGATAAGAAAAGAAATAAAAAAATATATGAAAACAGCATAGTCAACGTGATTGCGATAAAAGACATGGAGACGGCCTTTAATAAGCACTGCAGACTGTGGACGATCCGTTATCCACTGGTAAGAAGGAATAGTGAACAAAAAGCAGCAGATCTAAAGAAAATGATTATAAATAATTACTACAATGATTCGGCTGTAGTTAACGGAGAATACAGGGTCTTCACGGGAGACAGGGCATATTCCCGCCTCCTTTCGGAAATTGAAAAGGATGATGAGGCTGTCGGGAAGATATCCGCTTTTACGTCTTCGTGGGAGTTTAATATGCTTCGTGGAAGACACAGGCTATTAAGAAGATTTCTTTATAAGGATAGCAATGGTGCGGAGGCACGTGCTCTGGATGAATGTATAAAATGTCTTAATGTCCTGTGCAGTCTCACATTCAAGAATACGCTTCGATGCATACCAAATTACAGAGGAAAGATATTTGAAATGCTCGGAAGGTTGAGAAACGCAGAGGCAACTTACATAAAGATGCTTAAGGGCTGATTAATAAATCGGATAAAGGGAAAAGGAAGCTGCCTATAATGGATAAAAGTGGGAAGAGATTAAGCAGGTTTGTTGTCTCCGCATCCTTTGAGAATGGCAAAACCTACTACTATAGCACAGAAAACGGTAACATGATAACGATAGATACAGAGCTTAAAAACGCCTTTGAAGATATTGTTATCACAAACCCTGGATCCGAGTTGATCAGAAAGCTGGAAGGAGCAGGCTTTCTAACAGACGTTGAGACTGACGAGTATAAAAAAATATGCCTTAAGATGGCCAGAAGAGAATACGAAGCTTCAGAATGTCTTGAATTGACGCTGCTTCCGACAGAAAAATGCAATTTCAGATGCGTCTATTGCTATGAGGATTTCAAAAGTGGAAAAATGTCCGATGCAACAGCAAATGCGATAGTACGTTACGTTGATGATAATATAGATCGTTTTAAGGGGCTTTCGGTAGCGTGGTTCGGAGGAGAACCGTTGCTTGAGGTAAAACGGGTCATTTCGCTTTCAGAGAAACTCATAGAGATTTGCAAGAAACACAAAAAATCATATCTTGCTTCGATGACCACCAATGGATATCTGCTTTCGGCCAATCTGTTCAAAAAACTGATAAAATGCAAAATTTATCATTATCAGATAACAATTGACGGAGAAAAGGTAACACATGACAGGCAGCGCAAACTTATAAGCGGTGAGGGATCTTTTGATACAATAATTGCCAATCTTTCCGAAATAAAGAGTAATAACAACGGAAGAGGATTATGGACGATATCGCTCAGGACAAATGTAACAATCCCAATGCTTCCTTATTTGAGAAATTACCTCGAACGGATGGCAGGGTTCATAAATGGGGACAGACGCTTTTCGCTGATGATAAGGAAAATGTGGGGAAACAATACTGAGGAAGCGGATAGACTCCTTGTAGACAATGAAGCATTTGAAACTGTGATGAAAGAAATAGCAGACAGTGTGGGAATCCTTAGCTCGGATTATCAGTTTACTCATGACTTGGGATACAGGTGTTATGCGGCAAAGCCTCATTCGCTTGTAGTAAGGGCTGATGGAAGACTTGCAAAATGTACTTTGGAGCTTGACTCCTGCATAGGCAGAATAGAGGAAGATGGCACATTCAATGTGGATGAAAACAAGCTTGCATCCTTTGTTATACCTGATCCGAAAAGGCTTGCTGAGTGTTCTGAATGCTCATTTTTTGCAGCTTGCGGCGGTAATTACTGTCCGGTGATGGAGAACACATCCGGATGCAAAAACATGATAGATACTTTCGTCAGATCGGAACTAAGGCTTTTTTCCAATGAGGCAAAAAGCTGCGTT
>JAILOD010000165.1 GCA_024691015.1 Lachnospiraceae bacterium | reverse complement strand
AGTACCTCTACCTCCGTGTCGGCATCTTCCCCGATCACTTTTTTCTCATAGAAGCTGTTAACATATCCGAGAGCCGTTTTCTCGGCCAGCGTGCCGATGGTCCCGGCTCTGAAGGTCTGCCCCGCACCAAATATGACCTCCGTGTATTTATGGGCCTTAGACTGATAATCCCCGGAGAAATTAAGGTCTATATCGGGCTCCTTATCACCCTTGAATCCGAGGAAGGTTTCAAAGGGAATATCAAAGCCTTCTTTGGAAAGAGGCGCTCCGCAATCCGGGCATACCCTGTCGGGCATATCCGAACCGCACATTCCCTTTTTGGAGAATTCCCTCACCTCCGGAGAATCAAAATCATAATAATGACAGACCGGACATATATAGTGCGGAGGAAGCGAATTAACCTCCGTAATACCGGACATGAAAGCAACGAAGGAGGAGCCGACCGAACCACGGCTTCCTACCAGATACCCGTCTTCGTTGGACTTCCATACAAGCTTCTGCGCTATAACATACATAACCGCATAGCCGTTACTGATAATGGACTTAAGCTCTTTTTCCAGTCTTTCTTCAACCTGTACGGGAAGCTTTTCTCCGTAGATCTCCTTTGCCTTGTCGAAGCATATCTGCCTTAAGATCTGGTCTGAGTTTTCAATGACCGGAGGACATTTATCCGGACGGACCGGACTTATGCGGTCTATCATATCCGCGATCATATTGGTATTCTTTACTACAACCTCATAGGCCTTTTCTTCGCCCAGATAGGAAAATTCCCTAAGCATCTCGTCTGTTGTATGAAGGTAAAGAGGCGGCTGCTCGTCGGCATCATCATAACCCTTACCGTTCATTATGATACGCCTGTAGATCGCATCCGATGGATTTAAAAAATGCACGTCACCGGTCGCACAGACCGGCTTGCCAAGCGCTTCTCCTAGCTTCAGGATCTTAACGTTAAAGGCCTTTAAGTCCTCTTCAGTATAGTCGTTTTCATCGTCGTTCATAAGGAAGCGATTGTTTCCGAGAGGCTGTATCTCCAGATAGTCATAAAACGATGCGGTACGCACAAGCTCCTCTTCACTGGCGCCGCGCAGGATCTCGTTAAAAAGCTCTCCCGAGGCACAGGCACTTCCGATTATAAGGCCTTCCCTGTATCTTGTCAGCATGCTTTTGGGAATACGCGGTCTCTTCGAAAAATAGTTTATGTGAGACAGGCTTACGAGCTTGTAAAGATTTATACGCCCGGTCTCGTTTTTTGCAAGGATAACAACATGGTGCATCCTCATCTTTTTTATGACACTGCTCGTGGTAACATCAATCTTTTCTATACCTTCAAGCGTATAAATATCCTGCTCCATAAGCTTATTGCAAAGCTTTATGAATATTTCTCCGGTGCAGGTGGCATCATCTACAGCTCTGTGATGGTTTTCAAGAGAAACGCTCAGTTCATGAGCCACCGTATCCAGCTTGTAATTTTTTATACCGGGTAAGAGAAGACGTGAAAGCGCCACCGTATCTACAACGGTCTTTGAGAAATCAAGCCCAAGGTCTTTTGCGTTCTTTCTGATAAAGCTGCAGTCAAATGACGCATTGTGAGCTACCATTACCGCATCCTTCGAAAACTCCAGAAAGCCCGGCAATATATCTTTAATGGTGGGTGCACCCATTACCATCTTATCATTTATTCCGGTAAGATTCTGTATCCTGAAGGGTATCGGTACCTCGGGATTTACAAACTCGTTATAGCGGCCTACTACCTCACCGTTTTCCACCCTTACCGCACCGATCTCGATTATCCTGTTCTTTTCAGGGGAAAGACCTGTTGTTTCTATATCAAAAACAACATAGGCACCCTTAAGAGAATGCTTTTCCTTTGTTTCATTAAGACCTATCTGCGTAACCACCTTCTGGGTATCGTCAACAAGATAGCCCTCTACTCCGTAGATCATTTTAAATTCCGGGTCTGCGGGAAGAGAGTGATTGGCAACCGGGAAAACCTGAACATTTCCATGATCAGTTACCGCAAGTGCCTTCATTCCCCAGCTGCTGGCCTGTTTTAAGATACTTCCGACATCGGACACGGCATCCATTTCGCTCATCTTTGTATGACAATGAAGCTCTACCCTTTTTACGGGTGCATTATCCTCCCTTACTTCTCCGAAGGCAGGAATGGTTTTTATGCCGTAGATCTTCTGGATGGTATTTTCCCTGTCGAATTTATCGGTCATGTAGACTCCCTTGACCTTTACAAAAATACCGGGCTTCCCCTTTTCCAGACCATCTGCGCCGATAAGGCTTCTGAATTCATCATGGTCTTCTGCATTAATGAAAACCTTTATGCTGATCGAATCCGTGAAATCGGTCATATCCAGCTTTATTATGTATTGTGTCTCGTTGGAGATGGCGTGCTCATCTATACAGATAAGCTTTCCCTTAACGGTAACGGATTCCTCGAGATCTCCGATTATCGTATCTATGCTTCTGCAATCGTCCTTAAAATCCCTTCCGTAAATGACGTCGGGATTTTTTGCATTTCTGAAGCCCTTTCTCCTCCTGTCCTCTTCTTTTCGCTTTTCCTCCTCAAGAGCCTTTTGCGCAGCCTTTTCCTCCGCTGTTTTTTCGGGATCCTTATGCGTAACGGAATTGAGAAAATCAAGTATGTTTTTCTCTGCCTCTCTTCTTTCCGGAGTAGGCTCGGCTTTTTCGTATTTTATCTTAATATGAGTGGTGACAGAGCATCTGACATTGAATACATGATCCAGAAATGACCTTATGTTCTCAGCCTCTTTATGAGAAACGATATTATCCGTAAGATTGACCACCAGTGTCTTTTCATCAGAGGGATAAATATCTGCCTTTCTGTAGACATTATAAGTAAGCGGTGAGATCGATTTCAATTCTCCCGCCATGCTGTCCTTGTACATTTCAAGCAAGGTCTTCGTATTATATTGTTCAGACAGATTAAAACGTGTGTGCAGGATAACCTTTGTCCGTCTTCCGATAAATAGAGACGACAGTTTTTTCTCCATGGATTTGATCTGGCGGTCGGTAATGATATTCGTACTTACCAGATAAACCTCTACACGGCTCCTGTCCTTTGTTGCACTGACTCTCCTGACCTCACTTGTGCGAAACAGCTCACCTTCTTCACCGCTTAGCTGCAAGGTCGGAAACACTTCACTGAATGGTTTTGTCAAGCTCATCCTTTAACGCTCCCAATAATTCACTCTCAGGCAGTTTCTTTATGATCTCTCCTTTTCTGAAAAGAAGACCTTCGCCTACGCCTCCGGCTATTCCGAAATCAGCTTCCTTAGCTTCTCCCGGACCGTTTACCACACAGCCCATGACCGCCACCTTTATATCGGCATCATAGCCCGAGGCCAGTTTCTCAACCTCGTTTGCAAGCTTTATGATATCGATCTTAGTACGCCCGCAGGTGGGACAGGACACAACCTCAACTCCACCCTTTCTGAGCCCCAGGCATTTAAGCAGAAGCTTTGAGCTTCTTATCTCGTCCACAGGGTCTCCGGTAAGCGACACCCTTATGGTATCTCCTATACCTTCGTATAAGATGATACCCATTCCGACACCGGATTTTAAATTTCCTCCGAAAACGGTACCTGCCTCGGTAAGCCCGACATGCAGGGGATAATCCGACTCCTTTGCCATAAGCTCATAGGCCTTTACGCAGATCAGAACATCTGAGGATTTGATGCTTACAACAATGTTTCCGTAATCTAAGTCTTCTATCATACGGGCCTTATCCATTGCGCTCTCCACAAGGCCTTCGGCGGTAACGCCGCCGTACTTTTCAAGTATGTCCTTTTCAAGAGAGCCTGAATTTACACCCACTCTGATGGGGATATCCCTTTCCTTTGCAACCTGTACAACTTTTTTCAGGTTTTCCTCCCCACCTATGTTTCCGGGATTTATGCGGATCTTGTCGGCACCGTTTTTCATAGCCTCTATTGCCATTCGGTAATCAAAATGAATGTCGGCAACAAGAGGTATGTGTATCTGTTTCTT
>JAILOD010000136.1 GCA_024691015.1 Lachnospiraceae bacterium | reverse complement strand
GCCTTACTCGGACAGGCTGCCGCACAAGCACCGCAGCCAATGCATTTATCAACATCTATAACGCTGTTCTCTGTATCGGTAGCCCCAACCGGACAAACATATAAACACAGACAATCCTTCGTACAAAGTCTTAAATTTCTTACAGCAACATCACTCATTTTCAGGCCCTCCCTTCTATCTTTTCAAACTTCCAGTCAGGTACCTTACAAACAGGACACTGCTCAGGAGGAGTATCTCCTATATAAACGAAACCGCATACCGTGCATACCCAGATATCGGTATCCGCAAGCATCTTTTCGCCTTCGCGAAGATATCTGCCCACAAGCGATGAAAGCATTCTTGTAACCTTTTCACCCCATACACAAACCCTTGCCGCTCCCCTGTCCGATGCACTATCGGCAACTGCTCGAACATTGGAATAATTTTCAATATCGTTTTGCAGAGCCTCACCTATCTTCTCAACGCTTGCATCATTGACTGCCGGAGTGATAGATGCAAAATAATCCGCAAGTTCCTTAAACAGCCCGGCTTCCTCTTCCTTGTACTGTTTCTCACAGCCTCTTGCCAGATTCGAACAAAGAGCCGAAAGCTGCCCGGCTGAAAGCTTCTTCATATCGGCATCGCCTGTGACAATAGCCGTCTGTACCACAGCTGCCTCTTTTTGCTTCTCCGCCTCGAAATCACTTTTCGCTGCCCCGCAAAGCGGACACTTCCAGGTATCCGGCAATGACTCAAACGGAGTTTTTTCCTTATCTTCGTCATAGATATAGCCGCATATCTTACATACAAATCTCATCAATTCACCTCCAATCTGAAAAAAACCATCTCCTTCCTACATAATCTTATAAAAACAGCCTTTTAGTCAATTAAAAAACAATGAATTTTACCCTTTTCGTTACTCATCGGTCCCTGTATTATAAAAAACCGTACAACTGTCACTCCATGCCCGGCATATAAGCGTAAGCCGATATTTTTGAGCCAGCTTGATCGCCCTGTCTGTAGGAACAGCTTTTGACACCAGAATAGGAATACCGGCGGCAATTACCTTTTCTGCCATATCTGACGGAACTCGTCCTGAAGAATAAAGAATACATTCATCTAATGGTATATCATTCAGCAATGCATATCCAACAGCCTTATCTACGCAGTTATGCCGGCCTATATCCTCACAGGAGAAAACAATATTATGATCATACATTAGAAATGCACTGTGTGTACCCTTTGTAACAGTATTAAGAACCGTCCCCCTGCCAAATTCATCAGCCAGTGAAAACACATCCTTCAAGTCGACCGGTCTATTCGGAATACGATCCGATATTCGTTTTTTTATTACATCATTAAAAGGATATCCGTCACCCCCGCTGTTTTCTGTTTTTAAGAGACCTCCAGTAATAAGAGCATCACTTTCTTCATCTGATTTTTTTTCAAACATAAGCTGCAGTCTTCCGGTGTCCTCATCGGTGATCCCCTCCGTATACAGTCTTCCATATACCAGTTCTCTGAGATAAAGATCGGTGCACAAAATGCGAAAAACAATCCCTCCGTTTACCTTAATAACAAGCGTATGTTCCTTCAGAACAGAATAGTCATTGAATGAAGCAGTTCCGTCCCGACTCACCAGCTTAACCGGCACTTTATCCGTCAAGGATACAGCCCTTCTTTCCCCTTCAGCGGTTAACCAAATATCCTTTTTCATTTCCTCATCCCTTCCGAATGAACATCCTCTTTAATGATCCCTATAACGCCGTAGCACGTACACGTATACTTTCATCACTAAATACTCTTCCGTCTTCATCCTTCTGACTGAAGGATATTATCATAGTCTCTACATCCGATTCCTGACATTCAAACATGGTCCTTGAAATCTTACGATATATATCAAGCTGTGGTTTGTATGCTTTTTCCAGCGCTTGATTCATGGCTTCTTCATCAATAAGAAGATCATTGTCAGACTTATAATCTATAAGCAGCACTCTGCCATCCTTATAACGTATGATAAGGTCTGCCGTTCCGTTCATCCATACATCTGATTCGCTTTCGTTTTGGCTGGTTTCATAATAAGAAAACGGAAATTCAGGAAGTACCTCTTTAATATCATCCAATCTCTTCCCTTCCTTCATCCAGGTAAGATATGCTATCGAGCATTGTTCCACAAACCTTTTGTATTCTTCTTTATTGTCTGATATCTCTATGATATCTCCCTCATTTTCGGAAACAGCCTGTGCCGCGCTGATCCTTGACATCTTTTTTACAAGTTCTTCGACATCTCCCCCGTTTGACATACTCTTTACAAAGCGGGCAAGACTGAGCTCCATAGTTCTGTGCAAAACATTTCCGAGAATATTTCCCATCGGACGGGGAAGTGCGCTGACTCTTTCATCATCTTTCGTTTTTCCGGATTGTTTTGCTGCTTCCTCTGCCTTTTCCTTAATATACGAGGCATTTTTTTCATATTTACTGGGACCTTTGCTCTCATAAGCTGCCCGATACTTTTCCTTATCCGACTTATTTACATATCCGTCCTTATCAAGATCATATTCAACAGCAGTAACAGTCTGAGAAGGCTTTTGAACCTTAATGGTCACTACATTTGATATATCCTTTTGATCCCTGATCTTATAATCAACCCCGGTATTAAAACCTTCTAACACTTTATGTTTAGTATTGGACGAATTCGTATTAAGCTGCTTTGTAGCAAACAAACCATTTCTTGAGATAATACCCATGAATATAAATGCCTGTTTAGCTCTGGTTACAGCAACATATTCCAACCTGTGAAACTCAGCCATTTCCTCCTCTCGATATTTTTTTTCTATTGCCTCCATTTTAGAAACCGAAGACCAGAAGCTTTTTCTGTCTGCCGGATAATACGTATTCCCATCACGATAATCAAGTATCGGCATCTTTTTTTTGCCTCTCCGGTCTAAGAGGATAACAATGTTTCCTTCCAAACCTTTTGTCTTATGAAGATTCATAAAACGAACCGCATTATTTGTCGGTGACAGGGACAGTTCGTGCTCCAGACCCGTAGAAAGATACTTCTCAAAGCCTTCTAAAATATCCGCACCTGTTGAAGAAACCTCCGAAAAAACAAACTCTATCATCTGTCGAAGCATAGTCCTGATATCATTTAATTCCAAAGCAGAATACTTTCTTTCCCCACCATTAACGTTACTGTTATTATTATCAAGCAGTACCGATAACTGTGACTCCAGAAAAACAGCCTTTCCGTATGCCGTCATCTTTTTAGTCTTTCCGTAAAGAAAATCCATTAACCGGTTGACAACAATCTGATATTCTTCTTCAGTATCCGCAATATTCAACTCCCGAACAGCCTCTTTTGCACCCATTCTTCTAACCGGCTCTCGGGGATTTATAAGATATCCGTATAGCCTGACAAAAACCGAAAGGCTCTTATAATAATTAAGATTCTCCATCCCATCAAATCTGACCGGAATATCATGTTCTTTTAATACATTCAGATATTCTTCCATGAAACCTTTTTCCGCACTCATCAAAAGAAAATCCGAATATTTGATCGGTCTTTCATATGGCTCATATTGCTCATTATAATCCGTGATAGTATAATGATTGTCCGGATCGGTAAGATTCTTTATCAGTCCAACCACACCCTCAAGATCCTTCTCAATACTCCCCTCAGCATAGACAGGTCCATTTTCCTTTACATATATCGTCTTTTTATCCTTCTGTTTTTTCAGGTCGTATTCTCCCTCATAAAACGAATCCGGATCCGGCGTATAATAAATCCCATGGATTAGTTTACTACTGCCATTTGCTGACTGATATATATCTTTCTTTGGTTCCATTTCCACATACCTATGTCCTGTAATAATAGGCATGTGACTGTCAGCTTCCGTGAACTTCTTATTTATCCATTCAATGAGATCCTTATTCGACCTGAAGTTATTCTTAAGCTCGTATACAATAGTGTTTTTTCTTTCCGGCGCTGACATACGCTGTTTTGCAGTAAAATAAATCTCCGGTTGTGCGCCTCTGAACCGGTATATTGACTGCTTGGGATCGCCAACCAGAAACAAAGCCCCGTCACGCAGCTCATCCGGATTGTTGGGATCAGCTGCAAGCCTGGAAATAAAAGCCTCCTGTATAGTATCGGTATCCTGGA
>JAILOD010000142.1 GCA_024691015.1 Lachnospiraceae bacterium | reverse complement strand
TATCTTATAATGATGGATATAGATGATTTCAAGAAAGTCAATGATACCTATGGTCACGACATTGGTGATCTGGTATTGAAGGAGCTCTCAAAAATGCTTCTGAATATTGCCAAAAAGAGAAAAATTGATGTCGGAAGATGGGGCGGAGAAGAATTTATGGCCACTGTTTATTTCGATTCGAAAGATACAAAAGATTCCAAAGAAAAGGTTTTAGGTATTGCGGAAGAGATCAGAAAAAGCTTCGAAGAGATCGAATTTATAGAAGTAGGTCATAAAACCGTAAGTGTAGGTGTTTCCTGCGATAAGGACAGCCTGAATCCGGATGCGGTATGTACAAAAGCGGATCAGGCTCTGTATAAAGCAAAACAGACAGGTAAAAACAAGGTGGTGTATATGGATTGATAGGTGCTGCGAACACAAGATATTGGGACTGCAATCACGGCGGTCCCGTTTTTTGAAAAAAATTAAAAAATGCCTTGCATTTAAAAAAAAACATGTGTATAATACCACTTGCTGTGACATTGATAGCTGTGAAGCGTGAGGTTGCTGCCTGAGAGGCAGGTTTTTCCGTGGAGCGAATGTCAACGTTCAAGAAACTGGCGACAAGTCACTGTACTAAATAGTCTATCCAAGGATAGAAACACCGGGATAATGAGTCTTTTAAAACATGACACACCCGGAAGCGTGTACAGTCACCGCTTGTCGTACTTACAACAAAGTGCGAAAAGGAGGCGACTTTTTTTATGGCAATGCAGGTTATGAGAATCACATTAAAAGCATACGATCATCAGTTAATTGATGCATCAGCCAAAAAAATCATCGAAACAGTCAAGAAGAGTGGATCCGAGGTTTCAGGACCGGTACCGCTTCCTACTAAAAAGGAAGTAGTTACCATCCTTCGTGCCGTACATAAGTACAAGGATTCCAGAGAGCAGTTCGAGCAGAGAACTCACAAGAGACTCATCGACGTTATAGCTCCCACACAGAAGACTATCGATCTTCTGTCAAGACTTGAGATGCCCGGCGGCGTTTACGTCGACATCAAGATGAAAAACAACAAGTAAAATGAGAGTATTGTATGAACGCCCCGTTGCGTTCCAATGCAGAAAGGAAGAACAAAATGAAAAAGGCTATCTTAGCTAAGAAGATCGGTATGACACAGATCTTCAACGAAGACGGTGTTATGACACCTGTAACGGTTCTTGAGGCAGGCCCTTGTGTGGTAACCCAGATCAAAACCGTTGAGAACGACGGATACGAAGCAATTCAGGTTGGCTTCGGAGAGTCAAAAGAGAGAGTAGTTACAAAGGATAAGGGCGGAGCAAGAAAGATCGCACACCCTCACGGAACAAACAAAGCACAGGCAGGTCACTTTAAAAAGGCCGGCGTTGATAACAAAAAGTACTTAAGAGAGTTCCGCTTTGAAAACACAAGTGAGTATCAGATCGCGCAGGAGATCAAGGCTGATATCTTTGAAGTAGGCGATACGGTTGATGTAACAGCTATTTCAAAGGGTAAAGGTTTCCAGGGTGCGGTTAAGAGACTCGGACAGCACAGAGGACCTATGAAGCACGGTTCAAAGTTCCATCGTCACCAGGGTTCAAACGGTGCCTGCTCATCTCCCAGCCGAGTATTTAAAGGTAAGGGAATGCCCGGTCATATGGGTCACAAGAAAGTCACTGTTGAGAACTTAAAGGTTGTTCGTGTGGACGCAGATAAGAACCTTCTTCTTATCAAAGGAGCTGTTCCCGGACCCAAGAAGTCTCTCATTACTGTAAAAGAAAGCGTTTAATATAAATCCTTAAAGAAAGGAGGAAGAATAATGGCTAGCGTATCAGTTTTTAATATGGACGGCAAAGAAGTCGGAACCATTGATCTTAAAGATGAAGTATTCGGAATAGAAGTAAATGAAAACCTTGTTCACCAGGCAGTGCTTCAGCAGCTTGCTGACAATCGTCAGGGAACACAGAAGGCAAAGACCCGCTCAGAGGTTTCCGGTGGCGGAAAGAAGCCCTGGAGACAGAAGGGAACAGGTCATGCACGTCAGGGATCAACGAGATCACCTCAGTGGACACACGGTGGAGTTGTTTTCGCTCCCGTACCCAGGGATTATTCATTCAAGATGAACAAGAAAGAGAAGAGGATCGCACTTAAGAGTGCTCTTACTTCAAGGGTACAGGATTCAAAGTTTATCGTACTTGATGAGTTAAAGCTTGACGAGATCAAGACAAAGAAGTTTCAGGAGGTGCTCAACAACCTCAAAGTCAATAAGGCTCTTGTTATTTTAGAGGGTATGGACGAGAAGCTCATCATGAGTGCAAAGAATATTGAGAATGTAAAGACAGCACAGATCAATACCATCAACACTTATGATATCATGAAGTACAGCACGGTTATTACAACAAAGGCTGCAGTAGCAAAACTTGAGGAGGTGTATGCATAATGGCAGATCTGAAATATTATGACGTTATCCTTAAGCCCGTAGTTACTGAGAAATCAATGAGCTTCATGGCAGACAAGAAATATACTTTCTATGTTAATCCGGACGCAAACAAGTCCCAGATCAAAGAAGCTGTTGAGAAGATGTTCGACGGTGCCAAGGTTAAGAAGGTCAACACAATGAACATTGTCGGAAAGAATAAGAGAAGAGGAATGACAGTCGGAAGAACAGCAGCATCAAAGAAGGCTATCGTTCAGTTAACTGAAGACAGCAAGGATATAGAGATCTTTAGCGGTCTTTGATCAACACCTCTGTTAAGAAAAAATAAAAAACTATTTGACAGAGAGAAAATATAAGGAGAATTGAAATGGGAATCAAAACATATAACCCATATACACCTTCAAGAAGGCATATGACCGGTTCTGATTTCTCAGAAGTTACAAAGAGTACACCCGAGAAATCACTCATAGTTACTCTTAAGAAGAACTCAGGTCGTAACAATCAGGGTAAGATAACAGTTCGTCATCGCGGCGGCGGTGCAAAGATCAAGTATAGAGTGATCGATTTCAAGAGAAACGATAAGGACGGAGTAGAGGCAGTAGTTAAGGCCATCGAGTACGATCCTAACAGAACAGCCAACATCGCACTTCTGTTTTATGCAGACGGCGACAAGAGATACATCTTAGCTCCCGAGGGACTTAAAGTCGGAACAAAGATCCACAACGGTGTTGAAGCCGAGATCCGTGTAGGCAATTGCCTTCCTCTTTCAGCTATCCCGGTTGGTACAAACGTACACAACATCGAGATGATCCCCGGTAAGGGCGGCCAGATGGTAAGAAGTGCCGGAACAGCAGCACAGCTTATGGCTAAAGAAGGAAAATATGCAACATTAAAGCTTCCTTCAGGAGAAATGAGAATGGTTCCTATCGAGTGCAGAGCTACTATCGGTACCGTAGGAAACATCGATCACAACCTTATCAATTACGGTAAGGCCGGAAGAATCCGTCACATGGGTATCAGACCTCACGTTCGTGGTTCGGTTATGAACCCTAATGACCATCCTCACGGTGGTGGTGAAGGTAAGGCTCCCGTTGGACGTCCCGGTCCCTGCACACCTTGGGGTAAGCCGGCTCTCGGTTATAAGACCAGAAAGAGAAAGAAGGCTTCCAACAAGCTTATTGTAAGAAGAAGAAACGGTAAGGCACTTAACGTGTAATCGATAAGGAGGAAAAGAATGAGTCGTTCACTTAAAAAGGGTGCTTTCGCAGACGAAAGCCTTTTGAAGAAAATCGATGGGATGAACGCTGCAGGCAAGAAAGAGGTTATTAAGACCTGGTCACGCAGATCAACAATATTCCCTTCGTTTGTCGGACATACGATCGCCGTTCACGACGGAAGAAAGCATGTTCCGGTATATGTCACAGAAGATATGGTTGGCCACAAGCTTGGTGAGTTTGTTGTAACAAGAACATACAAAGGTCACACAGCCGGCAAGACATCTTCGGTAGGTTAAGAAAGGATAATCTGAAAGGAGGTTATATCCATGGCTAAAGGACATAGGTCCCAAATAAAGAGGGAAAGAAATGCGAATAAGGATACCAGACCGTCAGCAAAGTTATCCTTTGCAAGAATCCCCGAACAGAAGGCATGCTTCGTTTTTGATGCTATAAGAGGAAAAAATCTTGACGAGGCTCTCGGAATTCTGACATACAATCCCAGATATGCTTCATCGGTTATTAAGAAGCTGGTTCTTTCAGCAGTTGCAAATGCAGAGAATAATAACGGAATGAACAGAAGCAATCTTTACATAGCAGAGTGCTCAGTTGGCAAAGGACCGATCATGAAGAGGATCCAGCCTCGTGCCCAGGGCAGAGCATACAGGATTCAGAAAAGAATGTGCCACCTGAATGTAGTACTTGATGAAAGGTAAGAATAATTGATCCGCAATAAGCGGATTTGAAAGGAGATTTTATGGGTCAGAAAGTTAATCCCCACGGCTTAAGAGTCGGAATCATTAAGGGGTGGGATTCCAAATGGTATGCCGAAGAAGATTTCGCAGACTACTTGGTAGAAGATTACAACATCAGAAAATATTTAAAAGAAAAGCTTTATTCTGCAGGCATCTCAAAGATTGAGATCGAGAGAAGCTCAGGAAAAGCAAAGGCTATCGTTTACACCTCAAAGCCCGGTATTGTTATCGGTAAGGGTGGAAAGGATATCGAGGATACAAAAAAGGCTCTTGCAAAGAAGACCGGCAAGAATTTCGAGATCGAGATCAAGCAGATCAAGAGACCCGATATGGATGCTCAGCTTGTTGCAGAGAACATCGCAAGCCAGCTTGAAGGCCGTGTATCCTTCAGAAGAGCTATGAAGAGCGCAATGCAGAGAACCTTAAAGAACGGAGCAAAGGGTATCAAGGCTTCAGTTTCAGGACGTCTTGGCGGAGCCGATATCGCACGTAGAGAGTTCTACTCAGAGGGAACCATCCCGCTTCAGACTTTAAGAGCAGATATTGATTATGGATTTGCCGAGGCAGATACAACCTATGGTAAGGTTGGTGTTAAGGTTTGGATCTACAAAGGTGAGATTCTTCCCGGTAAGGCAAATGCGACAGCAGATGCTGATGAAAAGGAAGGGGGAGATAAATAATGTTAATGCCGAAGAGAGTAAAGCATCGTAAGCAGATGCGCGGCTCAATGAGAGGCCAGGCAAACAGCGGAAATACCATCACATACGGTGAGTACGGTATCGTAGCTTTAGATCCCTGCTGGATCAGATCAAACCAGATCGAAGCAGCCCGTGTAGCTATGACAAGATACGTAAAGCGTGGCGGACAGGTTTGGATCAAGATCTTCCCTGACAAGCCCATCACAGCAAAACCTGCTGAAACAAGAATGGGTTCAGGTAAAGGAGCAGTTGAATATTGGGCAGCAGTTGTTAAGCCCGGTCGTGTAATGTTTGAGATCGCAGGCGTGCCCGAGGAAACAGCAAAAGAAGCATTAAGACTTGCTTCCCACAAGCTCCCCTGCAGATGTAAGATCGTATCAAAGACTGATCTCAATACTGAGGTTGCAGTCAGAGAGGGCGGTGAAGTTAAATGAAGACAGATAAATATGTTGCAGATTTAAGATCAAAGTCAGCCGCTGAACTCGGCGATGAACTTACAGCAGCAAAGAAGGAACTTTTCAATCTGAGATTTCAGAATGCTACCAATCAGCTTGACAACACAGGCAGGATCAAAGAGGTCAGAAGAAATATAGCTCGTATTCAGACTGTGATCTCTGAAGTTAATGCTAAGGCTTGAGACTGAGAAAGGAGAATATCGTGGAAGAGAGAAATTTAAGAAAAACACGTACCGGAAAGGTCGTAAGCAATAAGATGGATAAGACCATCACGGTAGCAGTTGTTGATAACGTAAAGCACCCGCTTTACAAGAAGATCGTTAAGAAAACCTACAAGCTTCATGCTCACGATGAGAACAATGAATGCAACGTAGGTGATACAGTAAGAGTTATGGAGACAAGACCTCTTTCCAAGTCAAAGAGATGGAGACTGGTAAAGGTCATCGAAAAGGCTAAATAATTGATGGAAGGAGATTTAACAGCATGGTACAGCAGGAAAGTAGATTAAAAGTCGCAGATAATACCGGTGCTAAGGAAATCCTTTGCATCAGAGTGCTGGGCGGCTCTACAAGAAGATATGCCAGCATTGGTGACATCATAGTTGCTTCTGTTAAAGATGCAACACCAGGCGGCGTTGTTAAAAAGGGTGAAGTAGTTAAGGCTGTTGTAGTTCGTACAGTAAAGAGCATTCGTCGTAAGGACGGTTCTTACATCAGATTTGATGAGAACGCAGCCGTAATCATAAAGGATGACAACACACCCAAGGGAACTCGTATTTTTGGACCCGTAGCACGTGAGCTTCGTGACAAGCAGTTCATGAAGATAGTTTCACTTGCTCCGGAAGTATTATAAGGAGGCTTACGTGATGTCAACATCAAAGATCAAAAAGGGTGATACCGTTCAGGTTATTGCCGGTAAAGACAAGGGTAAGCAGGGCAAGGTTATTTCTATCGACAGAAAAGCAAATAAGGTCCTGGTAGAAGGCGTAAATATGATCGCCAAGCACGAAAAGCCGTCAGCACAGAATCAGGATGGCGGGATCGTTCATAAGGAAGCTGAACTTGACATGTCAAACGTTATGTATGTTCATAAGGGTAAGGCTACAAGAGTAGGCTTCAAGGTAACAGACGGCAAAAAGGTACGTATTGCAAAGTCAACAGGCGATACGATCGACTGATAACTGCGAAAGGAGGAAAACACATTGAGCAGACTGAGTGATCAGTATAAGGATACGATCGTGAAGAGCATGATCGATAAGTTCGGATATAAAAACATCATGGAAGTCCCCAAGCTTGTTAAGATCGTTGTTAACATGGGTGTGGGTGAAGCCAAGGAAAATGCCAAAGTCCTCGATTCCGCAGTGCAGGATCTGGAGACAATCACAGGTCAGCATGTAGTTACCACTAAGGCTAAGAAGGCTGTGGCTAACTTCAAGATCAGAGAGGGTATGCCTATCGGATGTAAGGTTACACTTCGTGGCGAGAGAATGTATGAATTCCTTGACAGACTTGTTAATCTTGCACTTCCCCGAGTACGTGACTTTCACGGTGTAAATGCAAATTCATTTGACGGAAGAGGAAATTATGCACTTGGTATCAAGGAGCAGCTTATCTTCCCCGAAATCGAGTACGATAAGATCGACAAGGTTCGCGGTATGGACATTATCGTTGTAACAACCGCAAAGACCGATGAAGAGGCAAGGGAACTGTTAAGATTATTCAACATGCCTTTTGAGAAGTAAGGGCAGTCGAAAGGAGATAAGATGGCAAAGTTATCTATGAAGTTAAAGCAGCAGCGTAAACCCAAGTTCTCGACACGTGCTTACACACGTTGCAGAATCTGCGGACGTCCCCATTCTGTTCTCAGAAAGTACGGTATCTGCAGAATTTGTTTCCGCGAGCTCGCATACAAGGGAGAGATCCCCGGTGTTAGAAAAGCTTCCTGGTAATCCGGAAGAATAGAAACGTGTAAAATATAAGGAGGTAAACTCATGACAACAAATGATCCGATTGCGGATATGCTTACAAGAATTCGTAATGCAAATACCGCAAAGCATGACAGCGTTGATATCCCTTCATCAAAGATGAAGGTTGCTATAGCGGATATCCTTGTTAACGAGGGATATATCTCAAAATATGAGATCGTTGACAACGGTAAGTTCCAGGATATCCATGTAACACTTAAGTACAGAGAGGGTGACAAGAATAAGAAGGTCATCACAGGACTTAAGAGGATCTCAAAGCCCGGTTTCCGTGTTTATGCAGGAAGGGATAAGCTTCCCAGAGTACTCGGCGGACTTGGTGTAGCAGTAATATCAACTAACAAAGGTGTAATAACAGACAGAAAGGCCAGAGAGCTTGGCGTAGGCGGAGAAGTTCTGGCATATATCTGGTAATTGAAAGAATAAGGAGGTGCGGGCATGTCACGAATCGGAAAAATGCCTATCGCGGTACCTGCCGGTGTAACGGTTGATATCGCAGAAAATAATAAAGTGACTGTAAAAGGACCGAAGGGTACTCTTGAACGAGTTCTTCCTTCAATACTTACAGTTAAGGTTGAAGACGGCGAGATCAAAGTTGAGAGACCTGATGACGAGAAGGAGTCAAAAGCCCTTCACGGTCTTACTCGTTCACTTATCAATAATATGGTAGTGGGCGTAACAGAAGGCTATAAGAAAGTTCTTGAGATCAACGGTGTTGGTTACAGAGCTTCCAAAGCCGGTAAGAAGCTTACATTGAACCTGGGATTTTCACACCCGGTAGAGATGGAAGATCCCGAGGGAATCGAAACAAAAGTCGTTGACAACAAGATCGAAGTCGAAGGAATCGATAAGGAAAAAGTTGGTCAGTATGCGGCTGTAATCAGGGATAAGAAGAGACCTGAACCTTACAAGGGTAAGGGTATCAAATATATTGATGAAGTCATCAGACGTAAAGTCGGCAAGACTGGTAAGAAGTAAAAAAGGAGAGTTGAAACATGATAAGCAAAAAATCAAGATCAGAAGTACGTGTTAAAAAACACTTAAAGATTCGCAATCGTTTCAGCGGAACTGCAGAAAGACCACGTCTGTCGGTTTTCAGAAGCAATAAGCATATGTATGTACAGATCATCGATGATACTGTAGGTCATACACTTGTTTCCGCTTCAACACTTGAGAAGGACGTTAAGAGCGAGCTCAAGTACACAGATGATGTTGAGGCTGCTGCGTATCTTGGAAAGATAATCGGAAAAAGAGCAGTTGACAAGGGTATAAAAGAGGTTGTCTTCGACAGAGGCGGCTTTATATATCAGGGTAAGATCCAGGCTCTGGCAGATGCTGCAAGAGAAGCCGGTCTTGAATTCTAAGGAGAAAGGAGAAGACAATGAATCGTACTAAAATTGATGCAAACAGCCTTGAGCTGGAAGATAAAGTAGTAACCATCAAGCGTGTCGTAAAGGTTGTTAAGGGCGGACGTAATATGCGTTTCTCAGC
>JAILOD010000077.1 GCA_024691015.1 Lachnospiraceae bacterium | reverse complement strand
ACACACGAAGAACGTCTTAAAAAGCAGAGAAACAAAAGGTCTGAGCTGCACCGGAAGCTTGTTAACAAAGAGGCAATAAACAACAGCGAAGAGAATGTTATGAACAGTCGTATGGATATGCTCACAAAAGTTATCGATTCGTCCCAGGTCATTCCCGAAGCTCAGGAGCTTTCTGATCTTGCCTGTTTTATGACGGGTATCGAGGCCGAAGACCAAAGACTTGCCGAAGAGTTTCTTGGAAAGAACGAAAAATACGGACCGGATAAATACGAAGGCAGGGACGTATCAAAGGCGATGGACAGAATGGTCATACAGCTCTTAGATGTGGATGTCAGCAAGCTCCGTCTGGATAATGATGAAGAAATAGCCAAAAACTCCGAAAAGCTTGAACTTGTATCCAGACGAATGGCTGCCTTTGACAGGCTGAATAAAGAATACGGTTATTTAAACAGTATAGGAGATATGGGTGCGCTTGTAACAGAAAGACTGAACGCTCTTCGTTATATTGCCAATTATTATGAACTGAAAAAAGATGTAATGAATGATAAGGTCTATTATGAGCATTATAACAGAGAATTATCGATGGATTATACAAAGGATGGTTTAACCGCAGGGCAGAAAAACCTTGCCCAAAAGCTTTCCGAACTGTATAAGCTTGGAAAACTCATGATGGAGCATAACGGAGTCAGAACAGATATCATCGCAAAACGCGGTGAGCCTGAATACTCCGATGTCACAAAGGTTGTGAGTCATTATACGTCTTTCGGTAATAAATATAATAATGAGGAAAGTGCGGCAAAGACTTTATCAGACAGACAGAAGGACTATACAAAAGACAGTTATTTCAACGAATGTCTGGATAAGATACGTGGTAAAAAGGAATCGGCAAAAAGACGGGAAAGGGATACACGTTTTTCAGATGACTTTATACTGATAGAAACCAACAGGGAGACTGCTAAGGCCGATGAATTAAAGGAAAAATATAAAACAACGGAATTTAAAGGGTTATCCGGTGTAAAAGAAAAAGAAAGAATTTTCTGGGAATATTCGAAGCATCGCGAAAACGGATTGGTTGAATACTCGCATAAGATCAGCAACCCTGTTTACAAAGAATATGTTAGAGATCTGATAGGGTTGTCCATGTTAATGGAAAGAAAAAAAGAAGGATATGAAATTGAGAATGCTGAAAAGTATGAAATCAAGTCTACACAGGAACAGATAGATGAGTATGTATCCGATCTGGAAAACAACGTGTTTTTCAAGGAAAATAAAGGAGATAAAACACTTCTTCCGGTTTACTTAAGGGATAATTTTATCGATTCGGCAGAGGAGATGCTGAAGGATCTGATCGAAGAAAAAAACAGGAATTTACAAAAGTTCACTATTGATCTGACTGAAAATAAGATCAAGACTGAAAAAAATGAGAATTTAAAAAGTAAACTAAACGGAATTGAAGCAAGTATTACTCTGGAAGAGGGTAAGATTTCTTTTGAGGAACAAGATGCAGAAACAGGATGGTATTATGATTATTCCGAAAACGGCACGGATTATTCGGAAGATGTAAAAAAATCTGTGGCTGCAAAAGGTTTTTTTGATTATATGGGTGTGTCCGAGTTGATGTCTCCAATGGAAAAAACCGAAATAAAAGATGAAAAAGGTAAGATCCATTATGGAATAAAATACAGAAAAAACCAAAGAGCTGACCAGATCAATCCGATCTTAGAAAATCTGGGCAAACATGACAGGTTTGTATTTGAACCAAATGCGCTCAGACAAATGTCTATAATTGCCCTGCTTAACGGTGTTGCGGGAATTACGGATATGGATCTGGAAAACCATATGTATTTCAAATGCGCAGAATACGGAAATGCGTGTGTTGTAACGTCGGTCACAACCGGCAGATCCCATTATGCATTCGAAAAAATAGGTAAAGAAAGCATAAAATATGGGAATGATTATCTCCCTTCTTTTAAGACGATCGATCTTCCTGCCATGGATGCACAAACCGTTGATAAGATCATAAAACTGAAACCGGAAGATATTGATGTCTTTGCACCCGGACTGCTTGATCAGGAAACAAAGACATATTTTAAAGCCAGACTGGGGGTTATAAAGGAGCTTCTGATAAAAGAAAGGGAGCTTGATAAAAAACGTCCGTATTATGAAAAAAAGATCTGGTCAAAAGAAGATTGGGATAAACAGGAAAACCGCAATCTGCTCCAGGAAAGACTGAAAAATAAATACAGACTTCTTTATCCCGAAATTGTTTTAAAAGGAACAAGTATAATCGGAGCAAATAACGTAGAAGAGGATGATTATGCGAATGAAGCTTATGTAACAATGAAAAAGGAGTTTATGAAACTGAAAACACCCGAAGAACAGCTGGATTTCTTTGAGAAATGCTCATACAGAACATATGCATATGCCGACGCAGATGCTTTAAAAGAAACTATTTTTTCAAGTGTTTATACTCGTATCCGTAATGAGTTCATGACTAAGGATATTATGAAAGCCCATATAAAAAAGTATTATCGGACGATGAAAGCGTTTAAGGAAAAAGTGGAGGACACTAAACGTAAGCTTGAAGGAAAAGACATACCGGAAGATATCTTCAACAGAAAAAAGTATGAGGAAGAACTGGATACTAAATTACTCAATGAAGTAGTCAAAGAAACTGATAAAAGGAAAGAACAGATAAAGGCTGAAGCTGATAAGCAGGGGATAAAGCTTGATCAGAAGGAAATTAATAAACGTTCTGAGTTATCCGATGCCGAAAAGCAGGAAATAAAAGACAGATCCAGAGAAAAAATAGTCAACAAGCTTCTTAACGGTAAATACAGGAATGCATGGATATGGTATGAAACCTTTAAGGAAAATCCCGGGTTGTTCAGAGAGTACACGTCAGATTATATGTTTTATAAGGCTATGGCATCACCTCTTGATTCCACTAACCTCACTCAGAACAGGGAACTTGATTCTTTCTCAGTCGTATATGAAGATTGTCAGGCAGAATTACATTATCAAGATAAGGAATTCAAACTAAAAGACTTCGTAGATATGCACAACGAATTAAATGATGTCAGTGTTACAATATCTGATGGTCGGGGTGCTTATGAATATATCAAGTTTGAAAAAAACAGGGAATTAATAAATGAGAGCAAAAATATCCGGAAAGAAGAAAGCAACAGGTTCATGAGTGGGATGTTTTCCGAGGATTTCATGCAGAAAGAACTGCAAATAGACAAAGAAAAGGCTAAACACTGAACAGGTTTTCAACAATATTTCAGGAAAACACTTTATAAACTGAAAAAGTGCCTTATGGCCGTATTTCATATTTTTTTTAAAAAGACACATAGAAAAGATTTTCGACATTAAGGAGAAACAGATGCCGGGACCGGAAGAACTGTTCAAACAGAAACAGCAACAGAATCAAATATTTAAAACAACAGACGAAATACAGTATAAGCATTCATTTAAAAATCCGTTCGATAACAATCCGTTCGACAACAATATTCAGGTTAAAAAGCCTGCAAAAACGACGGACAACATAACGACGGATGAACAGGAAAAAGAGATATTTAAGAATAAACTGGAAAACGTTGTTTCTGATCATGATGAGCTGCAAAAGACCTGGAATAAAGTCGAGGATAATTTCGATTTTGAAGTATTACAGAACAGGATGGCAGAATTCAATCTTTTCCGTGCAAGACACACATCGAAGGAGAATGCCGCCAGACTTAAAAAAACGCTTGAAGAAAACCATCCGGATCTGTTTAAAGGTATAAAATCAAGAAAGGTTACGGAGCTTAAGTACAGGCCCGAAAGGAGTGTTCTTGTAAAAACCTTTGCAGCTGAATTCAGGGATGTCGTAACACACGAAGAACGTCTTAAAAAGCAGAGAAACAAAAGGTCTGAGCTGCACCGGAAGCTTGTTAACAAAGAGGCAATAAACAACAGCGAAGAGAATGTTATGAACAGTCGTATGGATATGCTCACAAAAGTCATCGATTCGTCCCAGGTCATTCCCGAGGCTCAGGAACTCTCTGATCTTGCCTGTTTTATGACGGGTATCGAGGCTGAAGACCAAAGACTTGCCGAAGAGTTTCTT
>JAILOD010000068.1 GCA_024691015.1 Lachnospiraceae bacterium | reverse complement strand
CACCGAACTCATCTGTAAGTGCATCCTTAAAGCCCTGTGTTGCCGCATCAAGAGCCGGGTGCTGTACCAGCTGGCAGATACCTACCAGATATGTCTTGTCATCTGTTGCCTCCTGTGATGCTTCCGAGCCTTCGTTTGACTCAGAGCCTGCTGCCGCACTCTGATCGGCAGCCGGAGCAGCGCCGCAGGCTGTGGACAGAGCACAGACTGCTGCCAGTGCAAGGGCTAAAAACTTCTTTTTCATAATAATCCTCCTCTTAAACCTTATCAATTATTTATATCCTGATGTGCATTATTATACACATCGTAGAATATCTTAATGATTAATAAAAAATCTGTCAATCATAGATTTCATCACCGAATTTCTGGAAAAGCAGTTCGCTGGTCTGTCTGGCGATCGACATTTCTTCATCGGTGGGAACCACAAACACCTTTATTTTTGAATCCGCTGTGGAAATGAGCGTTTCACCCCTTGCGGTTTCGTTTGCCTTTTCATCCAGCTGTACACCAAGATAACCCAGCTTTGAGCATACAAGCTTTCTTACCAGTGCGGAATTCTCTCCTACACCTGCCGTAAAGGAAATGGCATCTGCTCCGTTTAACACAGTAACATATGCTCCTATATATTTCACTATGGAATATGCATAGGTTGTAAGCGCTCTTACGGCATCCTCATTTCCCTTTTCGTATTCTGCCGAAAGGTCTCTTATATCGGCAGACATAAAATCCGAAAGACCGTAAACACCGGATTTATTATTGAGCACGGCCATAACCTCTTTTAAGGACTTATTATCCTTGTTTGCAATAACATTTATTATCTCGGGGTCTATGCTTCCGCATCTCGTTCCCATGATGATACCTTCAAGAGGTGTATAACCCATGGAGGTATCAATTGAACGGCCGTTTTCAACTGCCGTGATCGAAGCGCCGTTACCAAGATGACATACAACTATTTTACTGTCGTGGTAACGTTTTTTTAGAAGGCGTGCCGTTGCCAGTGCAACATATCTGTGGCTCATTCCGTGGAAGCCGTAACGGCGGATCTTGTATTTTTTGTAATATTCGTAGGGTATGCCGTACAGATATGCGTATTCAGGAAGAGAATGATGATATGCGGTATCAAATACACCCACCATTCTGGTGTTCGGCATAAAGTGCATACAGGCCTTAATACCCATTATATTAACGGGATTGTGAATGGGGGCCAGCGCCGAAAGCTTTTCAATATCCTGTAAAACCTCGGGCGTAATGTATTCCGGCTTCGCATATTTATCACCGCCGTGAACTATCCTGTGTCCTACAGCATCTATTTCTGAAATATCTGAGATAACGCCATGCTTTTCATCTTTGAGCTCGGAGATTATGACTCGTACGGCCTCATCATGATCCGGCAGATAAACATCCTTTTCCTGCTTTTCGTCGCCTGTTTTCTGATAAATAAAATGACCTCCGTCAGTACCTATCCTCTCACACAGACCTTTAACGATAACCGTTTCGCTCTCGGTTTCGATAAATCTGAACTTCAACGAGGAGCTTCCGCAATTAATAACGAGAACCTTCATATAATAATCTCCTTTTCCGATCCGGATGTTCATCTGCCGGATCCAAACTCAATGAAACGCATCATTCTTCCTACTGTAAAGCCCCGCAGCCTAAGCAGCTTGTGCGTGGCTCGGGTATGAACAGTAACACACTTCAATTTGAATTTTACTATATAGGTATAGACTATGTCAAAGAAAAGGGGAGACATTCAGTTCCCAAAAATACCACAAAGAAATTGCCTGTCGGGTTGGCTGGACTCGACAGGCGTTGGTAGGAGAAATCTATTGATTTGTATGTCGGTTAGCTTTTGCTAACAAGGTTATATTAGCACAGGCTAACTTATATGTCAATATAGTTTTTTAGATTTTTTTATAAATCCAGGATGTTTTCTATTTCATTTTAAACAATTAAGTCTTATAATTGATAAAAAGGGTTAATTTACTTAATATACATGAAAGGAGAGACGGTTCCCTTTCCGTCAAATATATCACTTGAAAAAAATAAATGATATTAAAATCGGTGCCAGGATCAGCATCCTTATATCAGCAATCCTGATCATCGGACTATCGGTACTTTCTGTTGTTTCCATCATCAATGTCCGCTCTACGACCTCCAAGGATATGCAGAACAGGCTTACGGAGCTTGCCGACGGACATTCCTCTGTTGTGGACTCCTATTTCAAAGCCTATGTTGACTATTACATTGCAATAGGCGACCAGGCATATATAAAGGAAGCTCTGAAAAACCCTACCCCTGAAAACATCGAAACTGCAAGGGAAGGTCTTAAAGCCTACAAGGCTTCAAGACCCAGTATGGAAGGTATGTTTTTATTAAGCAAGGATAATATTTGTCTTATTCACACCGACGTGGAAGCTGTCGAAGGTAATCCTGTTTTTGGCGATGGCGCCGATGCTCTTGAAAAGACAGTAAGTGCCGCCCCCGATAAAACCTTCATAAAAGGCATTTCGGTCTCAACCTCAACCGGAGATCTTGTTGCCGCAGCCTACCACGGCATATATGACGATGACGGAACCATACTCGGATACGTCGGAGGCGGAACATATATAAACGAGCTTTCCGAAACCCTCAATAATATGGCCATCAAGGGAATGGATCACGCAAAAATCTACCTTATAGATACACTTAATTCCAAATATGTCATTTCTCCGGATGCGAATGAGATCGGTCAGGAATATTCGGCAGATGATCAGGAAATCGTGGATGCAGCAAAAAGCAGCACCAATGGGATAATGGACTACACCGAAGAGGGTAAAAAGATGATGCGTGCTTATAATTTCAGGGATAAATGGAATCTGCTCTTCTATATCTGCGACTCCACATCAGAGATTTATAAAAACGCAAATAAACTTACCGCAACTATAATAGTACTAAGTGTAATAATTCTCGTTTTGATCTTTGCCGCAACAATGTTTATAGCAATGAGCATTTCAAAGGATATCTCCTCTGTTGCAAGAGAACTCAAACAGTTAGCTGACGGCAGACTCGATATATCGATACCCGGGCATCTGCTCGGGCGAAAGGATGAGATCGGAGATATGGCCAACAGCACCCATGAAGTCATAGAAAAACTCTCTTCCATCGTCAACGACATAAAGAGCGCTTCAAACAGTGTAAATGTATCTTCGATGGAACTTGCCCAGACTGCCGAACAGATCTCTCTTACAACAGACGGCGTTTCCAATGCGGTTCAGGATATCGCAAAGGGCGCTACCGAACAGGCTGACACCATACAGAGAGCCACGGAAAACATCACAACTCTGTCTGATGCCATTCAGTCCGTTGCGGATAATGCGGAAAGTCTTGCCTCCACTGCTGCAGTTATGAATGACAATTCCCAGACCAGTGCGAAAAAACTCAGAGAACTTTCAAAATCCATGGAAACCATGAATTCTGCTATGAACGACATCTCAAACAGCATAACCGAGACAAACAATTCTGTTTCGGATATAGCCGGCAAGGTAGACGGTATCACAAATATTGCATCCCAGACCAACCTCCTTGCACTTAATGCTTCTATAGAAGCAGCCCGTGCAGGCGAAGCAGGAAAGGGCTTTGCGGTTGTTGCCGAGGAGATCGGCAAGCTTGCCACCGAATCGGCCGATACTGCCAACGAGATACGCCTTGTGATGCAGCAGCTTACCAATACCTCATCGGCTGCAATGCAGAAATCCGAAGAGGTTACCGGTATCAGCAGGAACGTATCCGAAGTGCTTTCCAATACTGTTTCTTCAATAAACGATCTGATAGATGAGGTAGGCGATACCGTTGACGGAGTAAACAATATCTCCGGTCTTTCGGAAGAATGTGCTGCCACAAAGACAGTCATTGTAGATTCCATGGATTCTCTCTCCGCAATTTCCGAAGAGAATGCGGCTGCAACTCAGGAAACAAGCGCTTCAATGCAGGAATTGAATGCAACCGTGAATCTGCTTGCAAGTTCCGCCAACAATCTCGGAAATATTGCAAATAGCCTGAACGAGGATCTGGATTTCTTCAAGCTGTGATCGTAATAATGAATAATCGAGCAGGGAAGATGTGATCACCCCCTACTCGTCCGCGATAATAAAAAGAAGCAGGCCAAAACCTGCTTCTTTTTTATTCAGTCTGTTTTATAAATATCACGGGTATTATAATGCTTCACATGTATAATCTTCTTTTGTAACCGCACTGATTATGACGTCATCCTCTATTTCTTTCGACAGATGAACCACCGCTATACCGGATTTCAGCTCCACATCCGCTGCAGCACCGTCTAAAGCATTTATCGCTCTCTCCACACGTATCCTGCAATTGTTACAGCTCATACCCCCGATCTTAAACTTCTTTGTTCCGATCTCGGGCTCATCCAGCGTCTTTTTATCATCTATCAGTCCGCTTCCGCCACCGCAGCACCCTCCCTCACCTTTAAAATGCTTTATTGAGGATTTAACCGCAAGCAGGGCAACAAGAACAAGAATGGCAATGATAATAACAGTCACAGCCATCATTTATCACCTCTATTTCAGTGTTATTTCAGATCCAGTTCCTCGGCATGATCGTGCATATATTTTTTTATACCCTTGAATGTACTCGGGCTCAATATATGCTCCACCTTACAGGCATCGTTCTCCGCAGTTTTCTCACTGACTCCGGCTATGGCAACAAAGAATTTTGTTAAAGTCTTATGTCTGTCATAGACAAAAGTAGCTTTCTTCTTGCCTTCATCAGTAAGCTCAATTTCTCCGGAATCGTCAACCGTAATATAACCGCCCTTTTTCAGAAGACCAACAGCGCGGCTTACTGAAGGGCGTGAATAGCCAAGTTCCCTTGCGACATCTACGGAACGGACCAGCCCATTCTTCTTTTTCAATAGATAAATTGTCTCGATGTAATCTTCACCGGACTCATACAATTCTTTCTCCATAATAGGTCACCCCTGTTTTTTTAATGTATCGCCTTTTAAGCCTGCGCGGATCTCATCAACCTTTTTCATCTCTTCTGCACCGCTGCAGTGAGAATGACAGCCTGCACAATGCCCCGAGCAGCCACTCGATGCAGTGCAACCCGCACAGCCTCCGCTTTTCATATCCCTGTATATATATCTGATACTTAAAACGCCCCAAATAACCAGTATTGAAATTACAGCAATATTTGCGATCATCTGATACATTAAATCTTTAACCTTTCATTAAACAACAGATCGATAAAACCGACCCGCAAATCCTTATGTAATAACCCGGGATGGAGTTTCCCATCCCGGGTATCAGTTAATCTTTTTTGTTATGCTTTCAAGCAACAGAACGCCTTGCGACTACCTTTTTATTCTTATTGGGATCCGGTCTGAACAGAAGATATAACATAAATATCATAGCAACGATCGCGATTATTGTCCATACACCGAATACTCCGGCAACAATGAAGGAACCTATCTGATAAACGATCATCGCAATAACATATGCGTAAATATTCTGGAAGAAAATGGTAAACCAGGTCCACTTCTTTGAATTCATCTCCTTAGCCATGGTTCCGATAGCGGCAAGACAAGGAGAATTGAGCATATTGAAGATCAGGAAGGAAACAGCTGCAACACCGACAGTAGTTGTTCCGTTACCAAACCATCCCTTAATAGCATTGGCAGTTGCAACAAGACCTTCAACCTCTTCACCGGCTGCAGCCTCGGCAAGTTCTTCAGAAAGACCTCCGAGAATTGAAACCGTCGAAACAACACTCTCCTTTGCAACAAGCCCTGAAATGGTAGCAGCAACGGCCTGCCAGTTTCCGAATCCCAGAGGAATGAAAAGCCATGCAATAGCTCCGCCGATAATACCTACAAGAGAGTTACCGGAATCTTCTACCATGCAGAAGGCTCCACCTTCCATACCGAAGGTTGAAAGGAACCACATAACCGCACAGGCAAGGAAGATAATGGTTCCGGCTTTTTTAATGTAGCTCCAGAGTCTCTCCCAAACATGAAGTAAAATAGTACGGGGAGCGGGAAGGTGATAAGCGGGAAGCTCCATAACAAAGGGTGAAGTATCGCCAGCAAACATCTTTGTCTTCTTTAAAATAACACCGGCAACAAGAACAGCCGCAATACCTACGAAATACATAATAGGTGCAAGTGCCCAGTCACCGACAAGCAATGCTCCGATAAGAGCTATGATCGGAAGCTTTGCTCCGCAAGGTACAAAGGTTGTAGTCATAATGGTAAGACGTCTGTCGTTATCATTTTCAATGGTCTTTGTAGCTGCAATACCGGGAATTCCACAGCCGGAGGAAACCAGCATGGGAATGAAGGTTTTACCCGAAAGACCGAATCTTCTGAATATTCTGTCCATAATGAATGCAACACGGGCCATATATCCGACATCCTCGAGAATTGACAGACAGAGGAATACGCAGGCCATCTGGGGAACAAATCCCAGAACAGCTCCCACACCGCCGATAATACCATCAACTATAAGGCTTATAAGTACCTCATTTACACCGGCACTCTCGAGAGCTCCCTGAACCCCGGGAAGTATCCACTCACCAAACAGAACATCATTTACCCAGTCCGTGCAGATGGAACCAACCGTCTGTATGGAGAAGTAATAAACCAGGCTCATTACTCCAATGAACACAAAGATGGCTGCCACACGGTTTGTAACGACCCTGTCGATCTTATCTGATAAAGTAAGCTTGTTGGGAGTCTTTACTACAGCCTGTGAAACCACGCCCTCGATAAAGTTATATCTTGCATCTGTTATGATGCTCTCTATATCATCATCGTTTTCTTTTTCAAGGCTTTCACGAAGCTCCTTAACCTTTGCATCAGCCGAAGCTTCAAGCCTTATCTCTTCAACTACCTTCTCATCGTTTTCAAGAAGCTTTACTGCGTACCATCTCTTCAGGGAGTCCTCAATTTTATCGCCAGGAAGTACATCTTCAACAGCCTTTACAGCCTCCTCTACAGCGCCCTCAAATTTTGCGGGATTTGCCTTAACGCTTCCCTTTCCGGCAAGAGCTTTGGCTTTTGCAACAATATCCTTTAAGCCTGTACCGTGAAGAGCACTTGTTTCAATTACCTCACATCCCAAAAGCTCTCCGAGCTTCTTAGAGTCGATCTTGTCACCGGTCTTCTTTACTACGTCGATCATGTTAAGAGCGATAACAACAGGGATACCGAGTTCTAACACCTGTGTGGTAAGATACAGATTTCTTTCTATATTAGTTGCATCTACGAGGTTGATTATTGCTTCAGGCTTGTCCTTTATAAGGTAGTCCCGGCTAACAACTTCCTCCAAAGTATAGGGTGACAAAGAATAAATACCCGGAAGGTCTGTTACGATGACCTCCTTATCTCCCTTAATACGTCCTTCTTTTTTCTCTACTGTTACTCCCGGCCAGTTTCCAACATACTGATTGGCTCCGGTAAGGGCATTAAACATGGTGGTTTTTCCGCAATTGGGGTTTCCCACTAAAGCAATTCTTACTGACATTTCTATCTCCTTTTAGTAAACTGATTTTCAATTAACTTCTACTATTTCAGCATCTGCTTTTCTGAGTGAAAGCTCATAGCCTCTGACCGTTATTTCAACGGGATCTCCCAAAGGGGCCACTTTTCTGACATAAAGCTCGCTGCCCTTTGTTATGCCCATATCCATAACCCTTCTCTTCAGAGCACCTTCGCCGTGGAGCTTAACCACCTTAACGGTATCTCCAACCTTAACATCCTTAAGCGTTTTCATTTATACTTCTCCTTTCAATGAGCCCCTACCACCTCATTAATTATACTTTGATCTTTTTGGCGACGTCTTTCCCAAGAGCCACTCTTGCATCCCTGATCTTCACTATAAGATTCCCGCCATCTGTTGAAAGCACGACAACAGGAGCACCTTCAGTAAACCCGAGATTTGTGAGAAAGCGTCTTTCCTCATCACTTCCGGAAACTCTTTTGACCTGTAATTCTTCCCCAATCTTAGCCATAGTTAAAGGCATTAGATCCTCACTTCCTTTCTGTTTCGGAACAAGCGTCATAACTTAAGTTTCCGCAGCAAAGTTAGAATACACTAACTGCCGTGTTAGATTACGCTAACATATTATCACCTTGTTCCGATATTTGCAATAAAAAAATCAGGTGACCGGTTTTATATCACCTGATTTTTAATATTCTGATATTTATTTTTTACCCATTTCCTCGCTTTTTTCCCTGCAGGCTTCAACCGCCTCTATAACGGTACTCCTGAAAGCGCCCTCTTCGAGGACTCTCACAGCCTCTATGGTTGTTCCTGCCGGAGAGGTGACCATGTCCTTTAATTCTCCCGGATGCTTTCCCGTGTCAAGCACCATCTTCGCACTGCCCAGAACGCTCTGAGCGGCAAATTCATAGGCCATATTCCTCGGCATACCTCCCAGCACAGCCGCATCCGCCATAGCTTCAATGAACATGAATACATATGCCGGTGAGCTGCCCGATACCGCAGTCACGGTATCAAAAAGCCTTTCCGGAAGCTCTACTGCTCTTCCGAACGAGGATATAAGCTCCATAGCCTTCTGTTTTTCTTCGTCTGTAACATTGTTATTGGCGCACATTGCCGTCATGCTCTCCCCGACAAGTGCCGGCGTATTTGGCATAAGACGCACGATCTTTAAATTCTTTCCGGGAAACTCTTCCTGTAAAAGCTTTAGTGACCTTCCCGCCGCAATGCTTATTATTACCTGGTCTTCACGAACAACATCTTTTATTCCCTGTGCCATATCGTGTAAAAACTGAGGCTTCACGGCAAAGAAAACAACATCCGAAGCCTTTATTACTTCCCTGTTGTCTTCGACGGTATTTATACCGTAGGCCTCTGAAACCTTTTGTCTTGCCGCAGCCGAAGTATCCGCCCCGGTTATATCTTCTTTTTTAACGAGGCCCTTTTTAATAATGCCACCCATGATCGCCGTGGCCATATTGCCGCAGCCTATAAATCCCAACTTCATCTTGTATTTTTCCTTTCAGAATCAAGCCTTATGACGAAACCTTATAACTATACCTTATGATAATGCCTTATCTATTGCCTGTTTCATATTGGCCGGAACAAACGGTTTCTGAACATAGCCCAAAAGCTTAAGTTCCCCGTCTGAAAGATATTCGTCCATATCATCCGTACCGGATAAGAGCATAACCTTTATATCCGCTATATCGCTTTCGGAGCGGATCTTTTTCAGGGTTTCGATACCGTTCATGCCGGGCATCTCCACATCCAGAAGCAGAAGATCATATGAGGCGGCATTCGCCTTTAAAAGCTCTATACATTGTTCTCCGCTTTCTGCCATCTCGGGTTCGTATCCAAGCTTTGTAAGCATCATCTGCGCCATTTTGCGCCCTATCTTATCATCATCGGTTACCAGTATTTTTCCCATTTTTAACCCCTTTGTTCTTTATTAAAAAATTTTTATAAACAACATTATAACACATTTTTATACCTGCTGTTTAGCCACAAGCTTGGCAAAAAGCCCGCCGGATGCGATCAATTCATCATAGGTTCCGTCTTCTGCGATCTTTCCTTCGTTCAAAACCAGTATCCTCTCACAGTTTCTGATCGTCGAAAGCCTGTGCGCTATTACTATCCTCGTACAATTAAGACTGTCAAGTGCTTCCGATACCTGCTTTTGTGTAACATTGTCAAGTGCACTTGTTGCCTCATCAAACATCAGTATCCTTGGCTTCGGTGCAATTGCCCTGGCTATCATAAGGCGCTGCCGTTGTCCACCTGATATATTTCCGCTTCCTTCGGAAATAACGGTGTGCATCTGCATAGGCATTTCCCTGATGTCATCAGCTATCCCTGCGATCTCTGCCGCCTCCCAGGCTGCCGAAACATCAAGCGACGGCTCGGAAATAACGATATTTGAATAAATATCTCCCTGCATCAGCTTTCCGTTTTGCATAACGGTACCGATCCTTCTCCTCAGGGACTTTACATCTATATCATTGAGATCATTTCTGTCATAATAGATCGCACCCTTATCAGGCCTTTCAAACCCGAGTAAAAGTCTTATAAGAGTTGTTTTCCCGCATCCCGTTTTACCTACAATAGCTACATATTGCCCCGGGTTTATTTTTAAGGACAGATCATCTATTACGGGTGGAAGGCTTTTGTCATACCTGAAGCTGACATTGGTCAGTTCGATTCCTCCTTTTAGCTCCGTTACCTGACGCTTGCCCGTAGACGTTTCCGGCTCGGCCTCCAATACAGGTTTCGCCATATCTATTATGGGCTTTATCTGTGAGAATGAAAAGGTTATCGAAGAGAGCATCGTAAAGGCTCCGCTTAACATTGCATATGCCGTGTTGAAGGCATAATACTGTGAAACACTGACTCCGGAACTGACAGCCAGATAATACATGACAAGGGTTCCGGTCAACGTGATGGTCATATTGATCGGGCGGTCCAGCTTCAGGAACAGCGGAGGGTTATACATTCTTTTCGACTCCTCGGCATAAACCTCTCCCCACTTTGCAAAGGCTCTTTTTTCCGCACCAGAAAGCTTTATCTTCTGAATACCTGACACAAATGCATAGCCCAGGCCACTCTCTTTTGCCGAAAGCTCCATCTGTTCACGATTTACACGCATCTGCAGGAAAGATGAAATGATCGACAGCACAACAGTGGTCAGAGTTACCGTTAAGGCAGGTACCACAAGTGCAGGCGCATAGGCCATTACTTGTGTTATGTAAACCAGAGAGAACAACGATGTGATACCTGTCGAAAGACAGGTGCTTATCATAATCTCAATGAGCTCTCCAACATACCTCGACCTGTTTGCTAATTCACCGGAGCTGTATTTTCTGAAAAAGGGCACAGGAAGCGAAAGAAGCCTCATCATGGTTGCCGCCTCGACAGCCAGATCCAGTTTAGTATTCACCTTGGCCAGAAACAGCCTCTGTACATTCTCAAACAGGAAACCGCTGACAGACGATGCGATCATAAATACAGCTATAGCGGCAAGTACCCTGATACTCCCCGATTCTATCACATCCGAAAACAGAAGATTGTTTAAATACGGTGTGATCATACCTACCAGCGTTACAATTAATGTGAATATCAGATACCAGACAATGTTCGACTTTTCGACATTATCCAGAATGAATTTGATAAGACTTGGTATTCCCAGCTTTTTAAGCGGGAACGGCATATAAAATGCATAGGCGTTTTCACTGATCAGTTCTTCATTTTTAGCATTGACCCTGCATTTTTTCCCGGTTTTGGGATCGATAAAAGTATAGCCGTAAAGAGGTGACGGGATCAGTGCCACTGCCACATCCTTATCTTTCATGGTAGTAAGCATTGCTCCGAATGCGTCTTTTCTCCAGCCTTTTTCCAGTCTGACACGTCGTGTCATTATTCCCGCCGGTTCGAAAAGATACTGCATTATCTCGTCTACATCCTTAATGCTCTCCGGCACTTCACGTGACTTCACGTGATAGAAAGCGAGTATCTCATCCACCGCACTTTTATTGATCTCTCTCTTGCTTAAATATACTGATGAAAAGCCGTTTCCAAGGACACTGTCCGCCAGCTTCATAAAGGAGCTTTCGAATATCTCGTCTTCCCTGTTTTTTCTTTTTTTCAGCTGTTCGTCAAACCAGTTCAATTTATCTGCCCTTCCTATTCGGATACCACAAGGGTCCTGTACAAGCCGTTTTTGTTCATCAGTTCCTCATGAGTTCCCCGCTCTGCTATACTTCCCTTATCCAGAACAATTATCTCGTCGCATTCTCTTACGGTTGAAAGCCTGTGCGCAATAACGACCAGCGTGATGCCTCTTTCCTTTATGGAATTCACCACTTCATATTCAGTCTGTGCATCCAGTGCGCTCGTAGCCTCATCCATAATGACCAGCGCCGGATCTGCCGCAAGAACTCTGGCAATCTCCATCCTCTGCCGCTGACCTCCTGAAAGATCCTTACCATCCTCCGTAAGGATTGATGAATATCCGCCCTCTCTCTTCATTATATCTTCATGTAGGTGCGCATCCCTTGCTGCCAGAATAACATCAAAATCTTCTATGGACTCGTCCCACATCCTGATATTGTTGGCTATTGTATCTTCAAAGAGAATGATATCCTGGTCCACAACCGCAACCGAGCTTGTAAATACATTCCTGCTTATCTGATCCCTGCTTTTCCCATCAAACAGGATTTCTCCGCTCCAGGGCTGATACAGACCGGATATGATCTTGGAAAGCGTGGATTTTCCGCAGCCGGAGCATCCGACAAAGGCTACGCTCTTTCCTGCTTTAAGCTCCAGATTAAAATCATCTATAAGCGGCGGACTGAGTCTTGAATAACCGAAACATACATTTTTCATTATTAATTCACCCGACAGCATTTCATCGGACTTCGACCCGGTATCGTTTTTTTCGTCATCCTCGAATTCAGCGGGATAGTTCATAACGTCTTCTATCCTCTCCATCCCGGTCCTCATCTCCATTATCCCCTGTCCTGCTCCCCTTATGGACGCCGCAGGGTCTAAGAATCCGGACAGAAATCCCTGGAAAGCAAAGATCATACCGGGAGTAAATTCGCCCTTTATTACCAGCATAACACCGAGTAATAAAACCGAATTATCCACTATGAGCTCAACGATCCCCGGTATCAGTCCAAAGTAAAGATCTATCCTGTCCATACGCATATTCTGCGTATTACTTCCCGCCTGATAACCGGCCCATTTTCTGAAATAACCGTTTTCAGCTCCGGACGCCTTTATGCTTTCGATAAGTTCAATTCCCGAAACGGTCGCAGCCTCAAGAGATGCCACATCCCTGGCCATCACTCTTGTAACATTTACTCTTTTTGCGGATACAAGTGCAGCAACGCTTGCATTGATAAGCACACTTAACAACCCGACAGCCGTAAGCAGGACTGAATACCTTATCATAACGATCAGATAGAAAAACATCATAAAGGTATCAATGATAAGAGGTGCGAGGGTATTAACCAGAGTCTGCGCAATAGACGCATTGGCCTCCCTCCTTTGCTCTATGTCACCGGCCCTTCTCTGTGAAAAAAATCTCATCGGAAGATGAAGAACATGCCAGAAATACGATGTATTTCCGTACACCGCAAACTTTCCGCTGAGTTTAAGATTATACACCGTATTTATCCAGGCCATAATGACCTGAAGAATTGAAAAAACTCCGAGAAAAACAATAAATGGTATAAGAAGCCCCGTATCCCTCCCTGTAAGAAGGTGATCCATAAACACCCTTGAAAACCCGGTGGTTATAATAGATATCATTGAAGCGATGATGGTTGTGATAACCGTAAAACAAACAGCATCAGATGTACCCTTCATCCTCTTTTTTACGAAACCCAGAACACTTTTCGGCCGACCGGAGGGTACAAATTCCTCATCCGGGGAAAAGACCAGTACAATCCCGCTGTAGAAGGTTTCAAAGTCGTTTAAGGGCATTGTTAAGCTTCCGCGAGCCGGATCATTTATATATACCTTGCCGTTTCTAAAACCCTTAAGGACGATGAAATGCTCCATATCCCAGAAAACAATACAGGGGTAGCTCGCCTTCTCCATTAACCTGGACAGGTTATATTTATACCCCTTCGCTTTAAGGCCAAAGCTTTTTGCGGCCCTTAATATATTTCCGGCAGTGGAGCCGTCCCTGGAAACACCGCAGGCCTCTCTTATTTCTTCAAGTGGCAGAAACTTTTTGTAATATGCGAGTATCATGTTGAGACAGGCTGCTCCGCATTCCACCTCTTCCATTTGCATTATGACCGGAACTCTTGCTACGCCTTTCTCAACCGGTTTTTTTATTTTATTATCGGAACCACCCATATTTTCAATCCGTCACAAAGGTGATGGGAGCCACATTTACTGCTTCCCCCTTTGTATTATGAACTTCAAGCTTCCCGAAAACAGCCCAGACAAGAAAACCGGCCATAAGGAGAAATACCGCAATGATCACCATCCATACCGACGGAGACATAACCCTCATATAGTCATTCAGCTTTTCGGGTGAATCTATTCTTTCAGTTTCATCCTGTATTGCATTATTTATCTCTTGTTCAGCCATATCACACTACCTCATAAAAATCAATATGCCTTAAAATTATACACCCCTGCGATACTAAAATCAAAAACTACAGCTCTGATCCGTCTTGTATATAAATAACATTTTCGGTCAAACGAGGCCGGTTATGATATAATAACCTAACAAACATTTGGCAAAAGGAGCAATACAATGGATTTCTTTTTTTCTACGGACAGCCCTCTTATACGTTTTCTCGGAAGGCTTGCAGACCTTATAACACTTAACCTTTTATTTATATTAACCAGCCTGCCCATATTTACCATAGGGGCTTCCCTTACTGCCCTTCATTATGTTTCATTGAAGCTTGTCCGTAAGGAAGAGGGATATATAGCCCGTTCGTATTTTAAATCCTTTAAGGAAAACTTCCTTCAATCCACAATAATCTGGATATTCTTTCTCATCCTTTTTGCGATTCTGGGAGTTAATCTTTATTTTTATCTGTTCGTAAAAAAGGTTGTCGGAGGTGTACCCTTTATTCTGACACTTATCATCACCTTCCTGGTATTGCTTATGTTTCAAATGGTCTTTCCGATGCAGTCGCATTTTGAAAATACTATATTAAACACCCTGAAGAATTCAGCCATAATCGCCATCGGTTCTCTTCCCAAGGTTATCCTTATGATCTTCCTTTCGGTCCTGCCTGTTGTCCTCCTCTATAATTTCGGATTCAGGATCTTTCCTCTTATTGCTCTTTTCGGTGTAAGCGCTCCCGTATATTTAAGTGCCTCTCTCTATCATCCGATCATGATGAAATTTGACGGCTATACCGAGGATACAAACCCGGATGATATTTCCGATCCCGAAACCGAAGACAGCGATCCGCAGGAAAATGTTCTCAAAGACAAAGAGTCCGCTCCGGAGGATAAATAATCCCCCGGAACAGACTCTTTTAAATCTGTTAAATAATCTTTTAAGCCAGCTGCTTAACCATATCCATCTGTTGTATCACGCCGGGTTCACCGGTTGATTCATGCAGGAAGAAGCCTGTACGTCTCACCTGTGAGAGCGCAGCATTCGTCATATCGTTCACCGAAAAATCGGTGCGGGCACTCTGCAAAGAAATTGCCCCGATGTCCCCGTCTTTCAATTTAACAAGGGCATCCTTTCCGTTCTCATCCTTTGTCCAGATGACAAGCCGGTCAAATATCTCATCATTCTCATCTATCCAGCCGTTATTATCGTCATCGAAGGCCGCAAGATCCTTGAAGCCATTACCGCTCTTTGTACCGAAGAGCTCGCTTCCGTCGTTTATGATGCCGTCATCATTAGCATCAAGCGCCAGAAAGCCCGCCCCGTTCACAAGCTTGTTTATCTTGTCCTCTATCCCGTCGGAATCGATATCAAAGCTGAAGGTCTGATCGGATACAGACGCCGGGAGAGCCTTCGTATAAACCACCAGCGGATCACAGTACATGGGCTCTCCGTAGTTTATTTCAAGATTGCTCTCTTCGATAAATTCCCGGCTCATCGAAACATCGAGATTGAAATCAATGCTTCTGCCGTCTTCCGTTACAACCTTTCCGGTGGTCGAAAAAACCGTAGTCTCGTTCTGATAAGAATAATGATATTCCGAATAAGACCCGCCTGTCGGCATATCCATATTCGGAATGCCATATGCATCCAGGCTTCCTCCGTCGGTTTCAAGTTCAGTCCTCTTGAAGCCGAAGAGTATCATAAGCAGAAAGTTGATACAAGCCGCCTTAAGCGACAAAAACGAATCTTCCGGGTCTGACACGGAAGCGGCCGCATTACTCTTCATTGCCTCATAGGCTTCCCTCAGGCTGTCGGCCTTGTCATTTTCCTCATTAACGGCCGTGCTCTCCAGCTCTTCACTGCCCTCTCCCTTATAGGTCTCGTTCTGTTCAAGGTACATATACAAGCCTGCGAAATTTCCGGTTGTAATTCCCTTTTCCCATTTTCTTGAATCATACGTATCCGTACGAAGCTCGGCGTAATGCCGTGCGGACTCCATTCCTATTGTGGATGAAGCGATCTTAATAATAATTCCCCCTTTTTTTCGTGTTCCCTTTAGTATGAACACTTAATTTTATTTGCTCAGGACGGGGAAATAAAAAGAGACAGTCCTGTTTTTTGAATTCCTTCTCAAACATAAACTGTCCCTGTATTATCTTTATCGGACGATATCTTATTTTTATTAAGGGTTATTTTAAAATATGTTATTCCTGACCTTTAAGTGCATCCACCATATCGATGGTATTTACCTTCCTTGAAAGAAACAGACTCACAGCAATTGAAAGCGCAAAAGTCCCGATCACGGAATAAAAATATGAAGGTGCGTATATTATCCCCTGATAATCCATGGATTCAGGCATATCGCTCATTATCCCATCCAGCAGAAGTATTCCCAGAGGTATCCCTAAAAGTGTACCACTTATCGTAACCCAGAGATTCTGCTGTCCCAGAATACCTCTTATCTTCCTGCTCTTAAAGCCCAAAACCTTTAAAGTAGCCATTTCCTTTGTCTTTTCGACAAAAGAGAGTACTCCCAGATTATACAGCACCACAACACCAAGTATCACAGCCGCACTTATAAGTATGCCCATCATCATATACATCATCTCCTTCATCTTATCCATTGACTCCATCATTTCGGAAGTATTCTGCACCCCCGTAACATTATTGTCTTCTTTGAGATCTAAGGATGGATCCATGTTTGTCATAATGATCGTCGGCTTAAACTTGTATTCATGTTTCTCATAAACCTTACGTCTCATAGTGATCCCCTGTGTTCCGGGATTTCTGTATATCTGCACTATCCTGTCGGTATGAACTTCATCATCACCCGTGAGATTCCAGGTTACAAAATCACCCTTTCTCATTCCGAGGCTCTGAGCCATTTTATATGACATTGCGATACCGCTTTGTGTAAGTTCGGTATGAGAATAGTCTTCATCTTGAAAATGCATATAATTACCATTATCTATAATACTGACTGTACCAGTCTTCTTTATCCCATTGAATCGAAAATCCGCGGACTCATTTTCCATCATCTGGCCCTTGTATTTTTTTGCATAATCATATACATCACTGTAAGGGACAAAACTCTCCATAATGATCTGATAACTGCAGGTGTTTAATTCCCCATACATCCAGTCGGTAATAAAGTTAATGGAATCCAGACAGCCGAAAGCCGCAAGCATCAGCATGGTACAGCCTGCCACGCCTATAATTCCCATTCCTGTTCTGGCTTTATTTCTTTTTATATCCCTTAAATTCCACTGCGTGGAAAAGCTGAAACTGTTCCAAAGTGCACTTTTTTCAAAGACCGACGGTTTTAGGTTTTTAGGTGAAGCAGGTCTTAATGTTTCAGCCGGAGGAGGAGATAATTCTCTTCTGCAGGATA
>JAILOD010000138.1 GCA_024691015.1 Lachnospiraceae bacterium | reverse complement strand
CAGACCAACCGCAAGACAGATCGTATCAACCTCAAAATGCTTCTCCGTACCCGGTATAAACTGAAACTTCTCATCGACCTCCGCTATGGTTACACCCTCTACCTTTTCTTCTCCTTCCGCCTTCACGATGGTGTGCGAAAGATAGAACGGCACTCCCGTCCTTGCCACCTTTGCGGCATGCACTCCGTATCCGCCCACACGTGGTGCTGCATCAACCAGCGCCACAACCTCGCAACCGCACTGCAGAAGCTGAAATGAAACAACCAGTCCCACGTTACCGGAACCCAGCATCAGCACCTTTTTACCGGGCAGTACACCGTGCAGGTTCATCATGGTCTGTGCGGCACCCGCTCCTATAACACCCGGAAGCGTCCAGCCCGGGAAGGTTACCATGTTCTCTGCAGCTCCCGTTGCGATAACGATCGCATCAGCTTTATAATGCTTTATCTCATCCCCTGTCTTTACCACCACTTCCTTATCCTGATAAAGACCTATTACGGTTGCGTTTAGCTCGACCTTAACTCCGGCCTCAGCCGCCTCATCAAGAAGCTCACGCCCTATGACAAAGCCTCTGACCTTTGCCCTGTGCTCCTTTGAGCCGAAAAACTTATGTATCTGTTTAAACAGCTGTCCGCCAGGCTTCTCATTTTCATCAAAAACAACTACGTCAAGTCCCCTCTTTGCCGCCTCGATTGCTGCCGATAACCCCGAAGGACCTGCACCCACTATAATAAGATCATGTCTTTTCATATCCTCTGTCCTCCTACTGTTTTTCAAACGGTTCAGGTGAAACACCATATTGAGTCTTAACATCCATTCCGGCCTTAAGCGGCGTTATACAGGTCCTCACATTAGGCACTCCGTCAACCACCATTACACAGTCGGTACACCTTCCTATAGCACAAAATATCCCTCTGGGCTTATGCTCTTTTTGTGTATATCTGTGTATCATCACTCCCGCTGCCTTGAGTGCCGCAGCTATAGGTTCTCCTTCAAAGCCCTGAAGCTCTTTCCCGTCAAAGGTAAAGCTTACCGTCTTTCCTTTTTCCATCTCGCCCAGGATCGGGTGCTCAAGTATTCTCTCTGACATAATATTTCTCCTCCTTATAGCGACTAATGCATATCGGGTTCATCCCAAAGCCTGAGCTTTGTCCCGAGCCCCAGCCGTTTTGCGTTTTCGTAACAGATCTTTCCCCAGGCTACGTCTTCAACCGGCATTCCTCCGACCGAGTAGACAAATATCTGATCATCGCTTACTCTGCCGGGCCTTTTACCGTATATGATGTCTCCGAGGTCCGTTATATCTTCCATGCTGATAAGTCCGTCGTGTGCCATATCCGTGAATTTTGAACCGATGATATTGTTGGCTCCGAAGGAAGGATAGGGAAACTCCTCTGCCCAGGCCTCGTAAAGCTTTATATTATCCACAACCAGCGACAGGGTTTTAAGCTCCTCGCTGTCCATATCAAAAGCACTGACTCCTATCAGCACGGCTCCAGGCTTTATCCATTCCTTCTTTACAAAGGGATAGGTTTTTGGATCTGTCCCGCCGGAGTTTGCAAAGGATATGACATCCGCATCCTTTAACAATTCCTCTATGGTTTCTACCGGCTGTACTTCCTTTAATCGCGGATACTCTTTTCTCACCTCTTCTATGAATTTATTAAGTGAGCTCTTTCCTCTGCCCTTAACCTTTATTGTTTCTATATCCGGACAGGCTGCCATAATTGCAGCAAGTGAAGTCTTACCCATAACTCCCGGCCCGCAGATACCGCAAACCTTTGCTCCGGCCCTGACAAGATATTTCGCTCCAACTCCGGGGATCGCTCCGGTCCTGTATGCGCTTAAGAGGTTTGCGCTCATAAGGGCAAGCGGTGCACCTGTGTCCTTATCGTTCAGCATTACCGTTAAGATGGATCTGGGAAGTCCTTTGTTCTTATTGGCCATATTCGATCCGTACCACTTCATCCCCATCAGATCAAAGGGGCCCCCTATATACGCCGGCATTGCCATAAACCTCCTGTCGTCTCCCTCATCAAGTGGCATGTTCTTAAATGGAGAGGTTTTCGGGAACGACACCTGGCTTCCGTGTGAATTATGGTTTTCCCCTCCCATAACGTAATCACCGGAATTCAGGCATTTAACAACCTCTTCCATCGCATCTATACATGAAGGCATATCCTTCACTCCCGCTTTTATCATGTCCTCTTCGTTCAAAAAGAGAAAATCGATTGCCGGATAACTCATACTTCCAACTCCCTTCTTTAAGTAGTTTTAGAAAATCTACACCCTGTTGATTACTTCTTCAATTACTTATACTCACCATTTTTTTACTCATTCTGTGGTCTTTATACTTATATTTAATTATTTATCTCATATAAGGCTCATCCCAAAGATTAAGTTTCGTACCTATTCCCATCTCGAGTGCCTTTTTATAGCAGTCATATCCCCAGGCCACGTCCTCTATGGGCATTCCTCCGCTGCTTACCAAAACTATCTCGTCCTTATTCTGCCTGCCCTTTGTTATCCCGTTTACTATGTCACTTAAATTGAGTACCTTTTCACGCGGGATCTTTCCTTCCCTTACCAGATGAATAAAATGAATACCCATTATTACCCATTCGCGTTTATTTCCCAGTTCATCGACCGGTCCTCTTGCCAGGAAATTATTCATATATTTGTCATACATCCCGTAATTGTCCACTACCATGGTGGTCCCGATAAGCTCGTCAAAGCTGCGGTAGAGAAAGCTTCCCATGGAGAAGATGCTTGCGCCCTTTTTAAACCAATCCAGATGAAATTCCTCAGCCTTATCCGGAGTCACCGACATGGCCTCGCTTATGACATCAGAATCGCGACAGGCCTCCTCAAGGCTTTCGCATATTTCTATACTCTTGATCTGAGGGTATTTTTCTTCCACGAACTTCTTAAACTCAAGCGTGGATCTTGATGTGGGCGAGCTGCCCTTTATCTTCAGCTTTTCGATCTCCGGCAGTACAGCCATATAACACATGAACGCACATTTATTGATAACTCCGGGGCCAAGGATCGTTATCACCTTCGAATCCTTATTTGCCAGATAAGAAGCCGCCATTGCAGGCATTGCACCGGTTCTCATCGCACTTAATAGATTTGCTGACATATATGCCATCGGCGCTCCGGTGTCCACATCGTTTAAGGTTGCCATGAGGATAGATCTGGGCAGACCCTTACTTATATTCTTATGGTTGGAGCCGTACCATTTCTGTCCGGCCACGTGAAATCTTCCTCCCAGATACGCCGGCATTGCGTTAAACCTTCTGTCAGGACCGTCATCTAACGGAAAGCCCTCGATATCCTTTGTTTTCGGAAAATTTACCTGCAGACCGTGTTCGTCTCCTTTAGGTCCTCCAAGTATAAAATCTCCTTTACCGAACAGGCTCATTACATCCCTCATTGCCTCAACACAGCCCTTTGCGTCCAATACTCCGGCATCTATCATATCCTTTTCACTTAAATACAAAAAATCGATAGCCATTTCTTTCTCCTTTTTTATAATCGAGTAGGGAAGATGTAATCGCACCCTACCCGCTCTGCGATCAAGAAGGTC
>JAILOD010000137.1 GCA_024691015.1 Lachnospiraceae bacterium | reverse complement strand
AATCAACATTTTTCGAATATTCATCAATAAGATATTTTTTTGCAAACGACTCCACATCAATATAATCGCTGTAATGAATACCTGTTTCAGGATTTATTCCATCCGGAGCATATACCGCATCCTCTGCAAGCTGAAAATAGTTATAAATATAATCTGTTTCCTCAACACTGGGAAATTCCGGAAACTTAATTTCCACTCTGTAGTCCCTGTTTGAATGGAAAAAGCCGACTACGTATTTTCTGCTCCTGTTACCCTGTATAAGGTAGCCTCCGGTAATATCTGTGGGATTGTTTTCAAGCTTAACACCACGTCTGCCATCCCACTGAAGCGTCGGAATGGTTTTTATATCATCAGTGGGGTTTTCTTGCGCATTCAGCTCATCCAGATCGGTTATATCCAAAACATCCTCACTTATTTCAAACTTCTGGCACAGCTGATAATTCCCTGCATATTTTCCGTTTATATAGAGATCGCAAAAAGAGCTTTGTGGAGTGGAACGCATACCTGTTTTAGCCGCAATATCATAAGTAAGCTTGTTTCTTATAAATGCGCCGTCTCTTGAATTTGCAAGCAAAACCCAATGCCTTGATGCACCGGCTTCCATAAGCCTCTCACTCTCATAAAGAATCATATTAAACGCTTTCTTTTCCAAAGGCAGGATCCAGCTGCTCCTTCCATGACCTTTTAATTTTTTGAATTCCCCTTTAAAACCTTCTTCCCCATCGGCATTTATTATTTCAAATTTTCCGGGTTCAGAATACTCACTATCCGCAAGTATATATGACAGGCTCTTAGACTTTGTCTCTATAAACATTGCCGGTAGATTTTCAGACTTCATAAAGGTCAGCGTATCTGTGGCTAATTCATCTCCGATTACAGCACTGAATTCATATTTATGTCCTTCTTTAAACCCATTCTTTCTATCATCTTTAAAATTAATCTCTATTCCATCGGGAATGATCAATTCGGTTTTTCTTAAATCTGTATAAGCAGGCATAAAAGCATAATATCCGTCGTTTGCCTTATATAGACTCACTTCTTTTCCGTTATAAGAAGCCTTTATATCTTCAACAGTTATTTTACCGGCCGGAATTATCTGATCGTTCTCATAATAAGAATCCAGAAACTCCAATCTGGAACTTAAATAGCTTTTGAACTGCTCTCTGACATTTACGTTATCATCAAAGCTGCAGGCGGCAACAAATCCGGTATTTTCCAGATAGTTATATTGCTCGTTAAATAACCCAAAGATAGTTTCATCGGAAAGGGCACTCTTTCTCAATTCATTCCATTTATTTTTAACATCATCTTTTCCGATCGCTCCGTTTTTCTTTAATGCTTCAACATCCGGATCGTTCAGAACATAAGAATACAGCTCCTCTCCCACGGTATCTGTATATTCCGTAAGATTATCCGGCAGATATTCAAATAAATATTCAAGATGTCTCGGGAGCTTATAGGATCTTCTTCCTTCTCCAATATCCTTCTCCAGAATATATTTATTCTTAACAAGATTCTTCGGTGCATAAACCAGTTGAATAAACAGAGAATAATCGATAAACTCTCTCTCGTCAGGATCTGTATATGAAGCAGTTTCCAGTCTATCCCACTCTTCAAAGGAATCTGAATTGTTAAGCTTTAATTGTCTTTTATCATAGGGAACACGAACCAGATAAAGGCCAACCTTCACGTCATCTACAAAAAGATATGCATATTCAGATTCGGTTTTAAATCCTTCATAGCCTTCTTTGTCGCAGATCTCATTCCATATGGAATAAGCAAGTTTCCCGTTTTGTGCATACTCGTTTTCCATAACCGAGTCAAGTTCCCAGTCATCATCCTCTCTCATCCCAAGAAGTGCAGAGTCATAGCTTCTGCCGTGCTCATCCGCAAAAAGCTCCATTTTATAATTTACATGTCCCGGGAGGTTGTCCTTTTTCTTTTTTTCTTTCAGTGATCCGTATATATCCAGCGGTCTTTCCATATAAAGTTCTCCACGGATAGTATCGGTTATAACAAGACGTCCTGTTGAAAGTTCATCCTCTTTTTCTTCAGCGTGGAAGTTTATAGTGGATAAGCCTGTGAAGATCAGATCGAAATCTGAATAAGAGGTTTCACCGATGGAATAAGCCTTAAACCTATGCGCCTGCTTTATCGCCTCCGTTTTGTTATTCATTAATTCATCAGATAAAACATAAAGCTTATTACCGTCATTTGTAATAAGCTCTCCCTGCCAGTTTTTTTCATTTATATTCTGACATATGTACAGGGTATTTTCATTTTTATCCGCACTGATACTGTAACCGTTAAAGGTAACAACATTTACATTAACGTATTTTTCTTCCTTCCCGGCGATCAGCACTTCCATCTGTTCTTCTGTAGCCTTTTCCATATTCATAAAGTCATTACTTTGTTCATTAAGGACAAAGGCTGAAATAATGGCAACAAATGCCACCACTGCACATATGATTATTATCCCGATCTTATTCTTCATATAATAAACTTTGTTTTCCTTCTTACAACTTACCCTTCAGTGACCTGACAGGCCACTGAACAGCAGCTCTTACGAATTCTTATTGTACCTAATAAAAAAGGGACTTTCAAGCCGAAGCTTAAAGTCCCTTTAATGTTTTGATCTAAATCATCAAAGATTATTTAATAAATTACTTGATGATAGTAGCAACTCTTCCTGATCCAACTGTTCTACCACCCTCACGGATAGCGAATGTAAGACCCTGCTCCATAGCGATAGGATGGATGAGTTCGATTGTCATCTCAACGTTATCACCGGGCATGCACATCTCTGTGCCTTCAGGAAGGTTGATAACACCGGTAACGTCGGTTGTTCTGAAATAGAACTGAGGACGATAGTTGTTGAAGAAAGGTGTATGACGGCCACCCTCGTCCTTAGTAAGAACGTAAACCTGAGCGGTGAAATTTGTGTGGCAGGTAACAGTTCCGGGAACAGCAAGAACCTGTCCTCTTTCAATATCCTTACGATCTACACCACGAAGAAGAGCTCCGATGTTATCACCGGCCTGGCCCTCATCAAGGAGCTTACGGAACATCTCAATACCGGTAACAACAGTAGACTTAACCTCCTCACGGATACCAACGATTTCAACTGCATCGTTGAGGTGAAGGATACCACGCTCGATACGACCTGTAGCAACAGTTCCACGACCTGTGATTGTGAATACGTCCTCGACAGGCATAAGGAAAGGCTTATCTGTAGGTCTCTGAGGTGTAGGAATGTAATCATCAACAGCCTTCATGAGCTCCATAACCTTGTCGCCCCACTCACCCTTAGGATCCTCGAGGGCCTTGAAAGCAGAACCACGAATGATCGGGATGTCATCTCCGGGGAACTCGTACTCGTTAAGAAGGTCTCTAACTTCCATCTCTACGAGGTCGATAAGCTCGGGATCATCAGCCATATCACACTTATTAAGGAATACAACGATATAAGGAACACCAACCTGACGAGCAAGAAGAACGTGCTCCTTTGTCTGAGCCATAACACCGTCAGTAGCAGCAACAACAAGGATAGCACCATCCATCTGAGCAGCACCGGTGATCATGTTCTTAACGTAGTCAGCATGGCCGGGGCAGTCAACGTGTGCATAGTGACGAGCCTCTGTCTCATACTCAACGTGAGCGGTTGATATCGTTATTCCACGAGCCTTCTCTTCGGGAGCCTTATCGATCTGATCGAAAGGTACAGCATCATCAAGTCCGAGTCTGTCAGCAAGAACTGTTGTGATAGCTGCTGTAAGAGTTGTCTTACCGTGGTCAACGTGACCGATGGTACCAATGTTAACATGAGGCTTGGTTCTTTCAAATTTAGCTTTAGCCATTTCTTAAAATCCTCCTTAAATATCGCGTTTATACGCTATAAAGTTTTTTCGGCTATACGAATATGATTATATTTCAAATAGCCTTAAGTTTCAAGTTTTAATTTCAGCCTTCTTTGTATCAATCCTTTTTGGAAAGGACCTTATCAGCAACGTTCTTGGGAACCTGCTCATATTTCTCGAAGAACATTGAGTAGTTACCACGTCCCTGTGTGCTTGAACGAAGGTCAGTTGAATATCCGAACATCTCCGAAAGAGGAACAAATGCACGAACGATCTTTCCGCCGCCGACATCGTCCATTCCTTCGATACGTCCTCTTCTTGAGTTAAGATCGCCGATTACATCTCCCATATATTCCTCGGGCATTGTAACCTCTACCTTCATTATGGGCTCAAGAAGAACCGAATCACCCTTCTGAAGAGCATCCTTTAAGGCCATTGAACCTGAAATATGGAATGCCATTTCAGATGAATCGACTTCATGGTATGAACCATCATAAACCGTTGCATGGATACCGGTAACAGGGAAGCCTCCGAGAATACCGCTCTTCATAGCTTCTTCAATACCTTCTCCGATAGCGGGGATGTATTCCTTCGGAATAGCACCACCGACAACCTTTGACTCGAATTCAAATGCCTGCTCGCCGTTGGCATCCATGGGCTCGAACTGAACTTTACAGTGTCCGTACTGTCCACGTCCACCAGACTGCTTGATGTATTTGCTTTCGATATCAACAGGCTTTGTGATAGCTTCTTTATAAGCAACCTGAGGAGCACCAACGTTTGCTTCTACATTGAATTCTCTCTGCAGACGGTCAACGATGATCTCAAGGTGAAGTTCACCCATACCTGCGATGATGGTCTGTCCTGTCTCTTCGTCAGTATGCTGACGGAAGGTAGGATCTTCTTCTGCAAGCTTTGCAAGTGCTTCGCCGAGCTTTGTCTGACCTGCCTTTGTCTTGGGCTCGATAGCAAGCTCGATAACGGGCTCAGGGAACTCCATAGACTCAAGGATAACGGGATGCTGCTCGTCACAGATCGTATCACCTGTCGTAGTGATCTTAAATCCTACTGCAGCAGCGATATCACCGGAATAAACGGTGTCAAGCTCTGCTCTCTTGTTTGCATGCATCTGAAGGATACGTCCTACACGCTCCTTCTTATTCTTTGTAGCATTAAGTACATAAGAACCGGAATTCATTGTACCGGAATATACACGGAAGAATGCAAGCTTTCCAACGAAGGGATCTGCCATGATCTTGAATGCAAGAGCTGAGAAAGGCTCATCATCAGATGACTTTCTTGAAATCTCATTTCCCTCAAGGTCTGTACCTTTGATATCAGGGATATCTGTAGGTGCGGGCATATATTCGATAACTCCGTCAAGAAGCTTCTGAACACCCTTGTTTCTGTATGCAGTACCACAGAATACAGGGAATGCCTTACATGTACATGTGCCCTTACGAAGTGCCTTCTTAAGCTCATCTACTGAAGGGATCTTATCTTCAAGATACTGCTCCATAAGGTCATCATCAAGTTCGCAGATCTTTTCAACCATTTCTGTATGATAAAGCTCTGCATCATCCTTTAAATCATCGGGAATCTCACAAACGGTGATGTTGTCGCCCTTGTCATCATTATAGATGTAGGCCTGCATCTCCATAAGGTCGATTATTCCCTTAAAGTCATCCTCTTTACCGATAGGGATCTGAAGCATGATAGCATTCTTCCTAAGTCTTGTACGGATCTGCTCAACAGAGCCAAAATAATCCGCACCGAGGATATCCATTTTGTTTATAAATGCAATACGCGGAACGTTGTATGTATCAGCCTGACGCCATACGTTTTCTGACTGAGGCTCAACATCCCCCTTCGCATCAAATACGCCGATAGCACCGTCAAGAACACGAAGTGAACGCTCTACTTCTACAGTAAAGTCTACGTGTCCGGGTGTATCAATGATATTGATACGATGCTCTAATGCGCCCGGCATGGGCTTTGTTTCTTTTTCCAATGTCCAGTGACAGGTTGTTGCAGCTGAAGTGATCGTTATACCTCCCTCCTGCTCCTGCTCCATCCAGTCCATTGTTGCGGTACCTTCATGAGTATCACCAATCTTATAGTTAACACCTGTATAATAGAGAATTCTCTCTGTAAGTGTTGTCTTACCGGCATCGATATGAGCCATGATACCAATGTTTCTGGTTCTCTCAAGAGGGTACTCTCTTCCTTTACCGTTAGCCAAGGAACCGTCCTCCTTATTTCATCTCACGAATCATAAGCAAAACAAGCTACGCAATCCTTCTAAAGCCGTAAGCCTTAGAAACGATAATGAGCGAATGCCTTGTTTGCCTCTGCCATCTTGTGTACGTCTTCTTTTCTCTTAACAGCGCTTCCTGTATTGTTTGCTGCATCAAGAATTTCATTTGCCAGTCTCTCGATCATAGTCTTTTCAGATCTTTCACGAGCATACTTTGTAAGCCATCTGAGGCCCAGAGCCTGGCGTCTGTCAGGACGAACTTCGATAGGAACCTGGTAAGTGGCACCACCGATACGTCTTGCCTTAACCTCGAGAACAGGCATGATATTATTCATTGCGTCCTCAAATACTTCTACTGCCGGCTTTCCGGCTTTCTCTTCGATCTTTTCAAATGCACCGTATACGATCTTTCTTGCAACACCCTTCTTACCGTCAAGCATGATGTTGTTGATAAGCTTTGTTACAACCTTATCCTTGTATACGGGATCTGCCAGAACGTCTCTTTTTACAATATGTCCTTTACGTGGCACGTTTCTTCCCTCCATCCATTAAATCGGAATTCACAGGTACTCACTTTTTTAGTGTTCGTGCTGTATATAATCTCACTTTTATATCTAAATGCGAAGCTTATACCAACACTACCTATTATTTCCTAAATTCTCTTATTTCTTTGCTTCTTTGGGTCTTTTAGCTCCGTATTTGGAACGAGCCTGCTTTCTGTCAGCGACACCTGCAGTATCAAGGGTTCCGCGGATGATATGATATCTTGTACCGGGAAGGTCCTTTACTCTTCCGCCACGGATCAGAACAACGCTGTGCTCCTGAAGGTTGTGACCTTCTCCGGGAATGTAGCTTGTAACTTCGATTCCGTTTGAAAGACGCACACGGGCGATCTTTCTGAGAGCTGAATTAGGCTTTTTAGGAGTAGCTGTTTTAACAGCTGTGCACACACCACGCTTCTGCGGTGAAGAAGTACCGATAGCTCTCTTCTGAAGAGAATTGAAGCCTCTCTGAAGAGCAGGAGCTGTAGACTTCTTCTTTGATGTCTGTCTTCCTTTTCTGACCAGCTGGTTGAATGTTGGCATTAAGTTTCACCTCTTTTCTTTTCAAATTTTTATTTTTTAGTAGTTGTCCGCTTACCATATTAGCTTATCATTTCAGACAACACTAATTTAGCGTGCCTAAAAGGCACGCTAAAACAGTATATACCTATAAAATTTTTGTGTCAAGAATTTTTATTCTGAATTCTTATTCTACAGGAGTCTCATCAACTTCCGTATTCTCCTCTTCAGCATCAGGAGAGTCATCAATAATGAGTACCTCGTCATCATCCGGCATATCGGTTGACAGCTTAACATTTCTGTAATGCTTCATTCCTGTACCTGCAGGGATAAGCTTACCTATAAGAACGTTCTCCTTAAGACCGATAAGATTATCAATCTTACCCTTGATAGCCGCTTCCGTAAGAACCTTTGTAGTCTCCTGGAATGAAGCTGCAGAAAGGAACGAATCCGTTGCCAGCGAAGCTTTTGTGATACCGAGAATGATCTGGCTGTACTGTGCCAGCTGTTTTCCTTCCTTCTCAAGCTCTTCGTTGATATCCTCAACATCCAGCATACCCATCAGCGTTCCGGGAAGGATTTCGGAGTCTCCGGCATCATCCACACGAACCTTCTTAAGCATCTGTCTAACAATGATCTCTATATGCTTGTCATTTATCTCAACACCCTGAAGCCTGTATACTCTCTGAACCTCACGGAGCATATAATCCTGAACTGCTCTCAAACCCTTAACTTTTAAAAGATCGTGAGGATTGATGGAACCTTCGGTAATAACGTCACCGGCTTCGATAGGCTCACCGTCAACAGCCTTTATCCTGGATCCGTAAGGAATCTGATAGGACTTGGATTCACCGGTCTCTTCGTTTGTTACGATAACCTCTCTCTTCTTCTTTGAATCCTTTATCTCAACCTTTCCGGGGAACTCGGCAATGATAGCAAGTCCCTTAGGCTTACGTGCCTCAAAAAGCTCCTCTACACGGGGAAGACCCTGTGTTATATCGCTTCCGGCAACACCACCGGTATGGAAGGTTCTCATTGTAAGCTGTGTACCGGGCTCACCGATAGACTGTGCAGCAATGATACCTACTGCCTCACCGACCTGTACAGCCTCGCCCGTTGCCATGTTGGCACCGTAGCACTTTGAACAAACACCGTGATGTGAACGGCATGTAAGTACGGTTCTGATCTTTACGGAATCTATGGGCTTACCGTCACGCACACCGTCTGCGATGATAGCCGCTGCCCTTTTAGGAGTGATCATATGATTCTTCTTAACTATGATATTGCCCTTTGAATCTCTGATCTCCTCACAGGAATATCTGCCTGTTATTCTGCTTTCAAGGTTCTCTATCTCTTCCTTTCCGTCACGGAAATCCATAACTACCATTCCGGGGATCTCACGATCTTTGCCCTCACAGCAGTCGGTCTCACGAATAACAAGATCCTGAGATACATCAACAAGACGTCTTGTAAGATATCCTGAATCGGCTGTTCTTAAGGCCGTATCCGAAAGTCCTTTACGCGCTCCGTGAGCACTCATGAAGTACTCCAGAACATTAAGACCTTCACGGAAGTTTGACTTGATAGGCATCTCGATCGTATGTCCTGTTGTATCGGCCATAAGTCCACGCATACCTGCAAGCTGCTTAATCTGCTTATCAGAACCACGGGCTCCGGAATCAGCCATCATGAAGATTGAATTGTACTTATCAAGTCCTCCCAGAAGATCCTTTGTAAGTTCATCATCCATTTTCTTCCAGGTATCGATAACTTCCTTATATCTTTCTTCTTCTGTAAGGAAGCCTCTCTTGTATTTACGGCCTATAAGGTCAACCGTATTCTGTGCTTCTTCAATAAGTTCTGCCTTCTGTGCAGGAACGGTCATATCGGAAATTGAAACGCTCATAGATGCAACCGTTGAATAATGATAACCCATCGACTTGATGGCATCCAGTACCTCGGCTGTCATTATAGCTCCGTGGTTGTTGATTACCTTCTCGAGGATCTTCTTAAGCTGCTTTTTACCTACCTGATAATCAACCTCAAGTGCAAGCTTATTCTCAGGAAGCTTTCTATCTACAAAGCCAAGGTCCTGAGGAAGCACCTCATTAAAGAGGAAACGTCCGAGGTTGGACTCTATAACAGAGCTCTCTTCTTTCCCGTCTATAGTCTTTGTAACTCTTACCTTTATTTTGGAGTGAAGAGTGATTACGTGGTTTTCATACGCAAGTAATGCTTCATTTACGTTCTTAAAGAATTTACCCTCACCAAGCTCACCTTCTCTCTGCTGGGTAAGGTAATAGATTCCAAGAACCATATCCTGTGAAGGAACAGCTACAGGGCCGCCATCCGAGGGCTTAAGCAGGTTGTTAGGAGAAAGCAGAAGGAATCTGCACTCCGCCTGTGCTTCTACCGAAAGAGGAAGATGCACAGCCATCTGGTCTCCATCAAAGTCTGCATTGAACGCCGTACAAACAAGGGGATGAAGCTTAATAGCCTTACCTTCTACAAGGATGGGCTCGAAAGCCTGGATACCAAGTCTGTGAAGCGTTGGTGCACGGTTCAGCATAACGGGATGCTCTTTGATAACTCCCTCCAGGACATCCCACACGGGACCCTCCATACGCTCAACCATCTTCTTTGCGCTCTTTATATTGTGAGCGGTATTGTTTGCCACAAGCTCTTTCATAACAAAAGGCTTAAACAGCTCTATTGCCATTTCCTTAGGCAGACCGCACTGATAAATCTTCATCTCAGGTCCGCAGACGATAACCGAACGACCGGAATAGTCTACCCTCTTACCAAGAAGGTTCTGACGGAATCTGCCGCCCTTTCCCTTAAGCATATCGGAAAGACTCTTTAATGCTCTGTTTCCGGGACCTGTAACAGGTCTTCCGCGACGACCGTTGTCGATCAGGGCATCTACAGCTTCCTGTAACATTCTCTTCTCGTTTCTGACGATGATATCCGGAGCTCCGAGCTCAAGAAGTCTCTTAAGACGATTGTTACGGTTGATTATCCTTCTGTAAAGATCATTAAGATCAGAAGTTGCAAAACGTCCGCCATCAAGCTGTACCATAGGACGAAGATCCGGAGGGATGACCGGTATATTGTCCATGATCATCCAGGCTGGATCATTTCCTGACTCACGGAAGGACTCAACAACATCCAGTCTCTTTATTATACGAGCTCTCTTCTGACCTGTTGCGCTCTCAAGCTCTGTCTTTAATTCCTCCGATTCCTTATCCAGATCTATGGCTTTAAGCAGCTCTTTAACAGACTCTGCTCCCATTCCGGCACGGAATTTTGTACCATACTGTTCTTTTGCTTCCTGGAATTCCTTTTCGGAAAGAACCTGTTTATACTCAAGCTCTGTATCACCGGGATCGAGTACGATATATGATGCAAAATATAAAACCTTTTCGAGTACACGAGGCGAAAGATCAAGGATCAGTCCCATACGGCTGGGAATTCCTTTAAAATACCAAATATGTGAAACAGGTGCCGCAAGAACAATATGTCCCATTCTCTCACGACGTACGGATGCCTTTGTAACCTCAACTCCGCACTTATCGCAGATAACACCCTTGTATCTTATCTTCTTGTATTTACCGCAATGGCACTCCCAGTCCTTGCTGGGTCCGAAGATCTTTTCACAGAACAGACCGTCTTTTTCAGGCTTTAATGTTCTGTAGTTGATTGTTTCAGGCTTTGTAACCTCTCCCTTTGACCATTCTATGATCTTTTCGGGGCTTGCAAGTCCGATACGGATTGCATCAAAGGTCAAAGGCTGATAATTTTCAGACTGTCTATTAAATTCAGGCATTATTCTTCCCCTTTCAGTTGTCACTCAAAGACTCGTCAAAAGCTTCATCCGAAGAAAAATCATCAACATCGTCAACATCGTCAACTTCATCTTCTTCAACAGCTTCCAACTGCTCAGTATCCTTGTTGAACTCCTGTATCTGGTATCCGTCATAGGACTCATTGTTCTTGAAATCACGAGAATCACCGTTCATGATCGCACGCATATCTGTTTCACCGTAATCAATGTTTTCTGCGATCTCAACCTCTGATCCGTCATCACGAAGAACTCTCACATCGAGTCCGAGTGACTGTAACTCTTTAAGAAGAACCTTAAAGGATTCGGGAACACCCGGTTCAGGTATGTTTTCGCCCTTGATGATAGCTTCATATGTCTTAACACGACCCACAACATCATCGGATTTTACGGTAAGGATTTCCTGCAATGTATATGCAGCACCGTATGCCTCCAGGGCCCAAACTTCCATCTCTCCGAAACGCTGGCCGCCGAACTGGGCTTTTCCGCCGAGAGGCTGCTGTGTAACAAGAGAATATGGGCCTGTTGAACGAGCATGGATCTTATCGTCAACAAGATGATGAAGTTTCAGGTAATGCATGTGTCCGATAGTAACCGGTGAATCAAAAGCTTCTCCGGTACGCCCGTCACGAAGACGGACCTTACCGTCACGGCTTATCGGAACACCCTTCCAAAGCTCCCTGTGTTCTCTGTTATCACTTAAGTACTTCATAACCTCAGGGAGAAGAATATCTTTATATTTGTCGTAGAACTCATCCCACTCTGTATTTACATAGTCGTTTGCGAGTTCAAGCATATCTTCGATATCGACTTCGTTAGCACCGTCAAAGACAGGTGTTGAAATATTAAAGCCGAGTGCTTCAGCCGCAAGTGACAGATGTGTCTCAAGGACCTGTCCGATATTCATACGAGAAGGCACACCAAGAGGATTAAGCACGATATCAAGCGGCCTTCCGTTCGGAAGATATGGCATATCCTCTATGGGAAGTACACGGGAAACAACACCCTTGTTACCGTGACGGCCGGCCATCTTATCACCAACCGAAATCTTTCTCTTCTGTGCAATGTAAATCCTTACAGCCTCGTTAACACCGGGAGAAAGCTCATCTCCATTCTCACGGGTAAACACCTTGGCATCAACAACGATACCGTATTCACCATGAGGAACCTTAAGCGACGTATCCCTTACTTCACGGGCCTTCTCACCAAAGATCGCACGAAGAAGTCTCTCTTCTGCAGTAAGCTCTGTTTCTCCCTTAGGAGTAACCTTTCCTACAAGAATATCACCGGCACGAACCTCGGCACCGATCCTTATAATACCTCTGTCATCAAGGTCCTTTAAAGCCTCATCGCCGACGCCCGGAACGTCTCTTGTGATCTCTTCAGGCCCAAGCTTTGTTTCACGAGCTTCCGCTTCATACTCTTCTATATGTACAGATGTATATTCATCGTCACGAACAAGTCTTTCGCTGAGAAGAACAGCATCCTCGTAGTTGTAACCTTCCCAGGACATGAATCCGATAAGGGGATTCTTTCCGAGAGCAAGCTCTCCTCCGGCTGTTGAAGGACCATCTGCAATAACCTGTCCCTCTTCAACATGCTCTCCCTTATCTACGATAGGCCTCTGGTTATAGCAGTTTGACTGGTTGGAACGCATAAACTTGGTCAGATGATACTCATCTTTTGTTCCGTCATCGTTCTGTATGATAACCTTATTGGATTCAGCACGTGTTACGGTTCCTGCTTTCTTTGCAACTACGCAGACACCGGAGTCAACAGCTGCTTTTCTTTCCATACCTGTACCAACAGCAGGTGCTTGAGTAACAAGAAGCGGAACTGCCTGTCTCTGCATGTTTGATCCCATAAGAGCTCGTGTAGGGTCATCGTTCTGGAGGAAGGGAACCAAAGCTGTAGCTACCGAGAACACCATCTTGGGAGATACATCCATATAATCAAACAGATGCTTCTCGTATTCCTGTGTCTCATCCTTGAATCGACCTGAAACCATGTTACGTTTAAAATGACCTTCCGCATCCAGACGCTCGTTAGCCTGAGCCACATGATAATTGTCTTCTTCGTCTGCAGTCATATAAACAACTTCATCGGTTACTCTGGGTTCTTCTTCATTTGATTTATCAATAACTCTGTATGGTGCTTCAACAAATCCATACTCATTTATCCTCGCATAACAAGCAAGCGAATTGATAAGACCGATGTTAGGTCCTTCAGGTGTCTCTACAGGACACATTCTTCCGTAATGTGAATAGTGAACGTCTCGAACCTCGAAACCGGCACGATCTCTTGAGAGTCCGCCGGGACCGAGTGCTGAAAGTCTCCTCTTATGCGTAAGCTCTCCAAGCGGGTTGTTCTGATCCATGAACTGTGAAAGCTGTGATGAACCGAAGAATTCTTTTACGGCCGCTGTAACGGGCTTGATATTTATAAGATTCTGGGCTGTTATCGTTGTAAGATCCTGTGAAGTCATTCTCTCACGTACAACCCTTTCAAGTCTTGAAAGACCGATACGGTACTGATTCTGAAGAAGCTCACCCACCGCACGGATTCGACGGTTTCCAAGATGATCGATATCATCCTTGTGGCCTATCCTATATTCGAGATGCATATTGTAGTTAATGGATGCAAAAATATCATCCTTTGTAATATGCTTGGGAACCAGCTCCGAGACATTCTTCTTTATGGCATCCCGCAAAGCCTTGGGAGTATCATTCTCCTCCATGAGTTTTGCGAGTACCGGATAATAAACCATCTCGGTAATACCGTAGTTTTTGGGATCCTCTCCCTTGGGGAATTCAATATGCTGGGTGATGTCAACCATCATATTGGAAAGAACCTTAACGTTTCTCTCCTCTCCCTGAATATAAACATAAGGAACCGCACTGTTCTGGATCTCGTCAGCAAGCTCTCTGCTTACAACGCATCCTGCAACAGCCTTTTCTCTCTTATATGAAATAACATCTCCGGTTGCCGGATCAAGGACATCCTCTGCAAGTACGTGACCTGTGATACGGTTCTTAAGGAGAAGCTTCTTGTTAAACTTATAACGACCCACTTTTGCAAGATCGTATCTCTTGGGATCGAAGAACATACCCTCGATAAGTGAACGTGCGCTCTCTTCGGCAAGAGGCTCACCGGGTCTGATCTTCTTGAACAGCTCAAGCAGGCCCTCCTTGGAATCTGTTGAAGTATCCTTTCCAAAGGAAGCCATGATCTTGGGTTCATCGCCAAAGTAGTCTATGATCTCTTCATTTGTTCCGAGACCCATCGCACGAATAAGTACCGTAACAGGCACCTTTCTTGTCCTGTCCACACGAACATAAAAAATATCGTTTGAATCGGTCTCATACTCAAGCCAGGCTCCTCTGTTGGGAATAACCGTACAGGAATACAATCTCTTACCTGTCTTATCGTGATCTATTCCGTAATAGATACCGGGTGAACGTACGAGCTGGCTGACTATTACTCGCTCAGCTCCGTTAATAACGAAGGTTCCTGTGTCTGTCATGATGGGAAGCTCACCCATGAAAATCTCCTCATCCCTCATCTGTCCATCGGGATTGGCAGGATTTCTGAGCCTTACTCTCATCTTCAACGGTGCAGCATACGTAGCATCTCTGGCCTTGCATTCTTCAATGGAATACTTGGTCTCGTCCTTGCAGAACTCATAGCTCACAAAATCCATCGATAGATTTCCGCTGTAATCAGTGATTGGGAAGATATCGTCAAATACCTCTTTGAGTCCTTCTTTAATAAACCAATCATAGGAGTCCCGCTGTACCTCAATGAGGTTAGGCATGTCAAGAACTTCCTTCTGACGCTGGAAACTCATTCGCATGGTCTTGTCACTATAGACCGGCTTGATTCTGTTCTTTTCCATATTAAAGTTCACCCCGTTCTAAAATTTTTAACATCTTCGTACGTACAGGCAACAAAAAAGCCCATGACGCCACGATAGAGCATTCTACATGGTATCACAAGCTTTTTTTATTGTCAACAATTATTTTTCAGGTTTTTAATCCCGTTAATCTAGATTACTTAAGAGTAACCTTTGCTCCCTCAGCCTCAACCTTAGCCTTGATCTCATCAGCAGAAGCCTTGTCAGCGCCCTCTTTGATGATCTTAGGAGCTCCGTCAACAAGATCCTTTGCCTCTTTAAGTCCGAGACCTGTGATCTCACGAACAACCTTGATAACCTTAACCTTGTTGGGACCAACCTCGGTAAGCTCAACGTTGAACTCGTTCTTCTCTTCAGCTGCGCCGCCCTCAGCTGCGCCTGGTGCTGCTACAACAACGCCTGCTGCTGCAGATACGCCAAACTCTTCTTCACATGCCTTTACGAGCTCGTTAAGCTCAAGAACTGATAAGCCTTTTATAGCCTCAATGATTTCTTCTTTTGTCATTTGTTTTTCCTCCGTAATTATTAATACAAATTGAAAATATTGTCAGATTATTCTGCTGCAGGTGTTTCTGCTGCAGGTGCTGCTTCTTCTGCGGGAGCGGCCTCTGCTGCGGGTGCTGCCTCAGCAGGCGCATCTCCACCTTCTGCCTTCTTGTCTGCGATCTGCTGCAGAACACGTGCAAAGTTGGCGATAGGTGACTGGATGCTTCCAAGAAGCTTTGATAACAGTGCATCCCTTGAAGGGATCTTTGCGATCTCTGCGATGCCGTTTGCATCATAGTATGTGCCTTCTACAACACCACCCTTGATCTCAAGCTTATCGGCTTTTTTCGCAAAATTTGCAAGAACACGGGGTGCGCTGGCTACATCTCCTTCTGCAGAAATAGCAAGAGCTGAAGGACCGTCAAGGAGCTCATCCATCTGTGCAAAATCAGTGTCTTTAAAAGCTCTCTTCATGAAGGTGTTCTTATAAACCTTGTATGTAACACCTGCCTCACGAAGGGCCTTTCTGAGCTCAGTATCCTGTGCAACCGTAAGACCACGATAATCAACAAGAACGGCTGCTTCCGCTCCTTTGATCTTCTCTGCGATCTCATCAATAACAGGCTGTTTAATCTCTACCTTTGGCATTTAGTTTTACCTCCTTTTAGAATGATAACCGAAACGAAATAAGGTATAAAAAATCCGATACGAAGCCGTATCGGAAACAAAGTCAGTTTAACTCTTATCTCCTCGGCAGGCGTTATTATCTTACGCTCTTTCAGAGCACCTGCTGTCTTCGGCCGGTTTTTAAACCGTGTATGAATATAACACAAAGCTGTCTTCGGTGTCAACAATTATTTGATTTTTTAAGTTTCTGAATTTTCCAAAGAATCATCATCCGTTATTTTGCGAAATTAACTCAGCTTGTTCTTCCGTCTGATTAACCGCATCTTCTGTCATCTCTCCCGTTTGTCCTTCCTTCTGTTCATCGTTTTCTTCCGGGATCACTTCACCTTCCGGTCTCACATAACCGTCATCATCTATATTAACTCCGTTTGATAAACTTCTTTCGAAGTCCATTATCCTTTCGTATTCACCGTCACCCTTAACAGTTTCCTTCGTATAGCAGTCACGCTGTCTGCACGGAACAAACTGAAGCTTTGATATTTCCTTGTTTGTTAATTCCGCTTT
>JAILOD010000337.1 GCA_024691015.1 Lachnospiraceae bacterium | reverse complement strand
TTGCCGGGATAACTCCCCTTACGGATGATGTGGGATACACATTTGTATTACGGCCTATGATGGTACCGGGATTTAAAACGGCGTTGCAGCCGATCTCAGCGTGATCGCCCAACATAGCTCCTATCTTTCTGATACCGGTCTCCATTGTCTCAGAGCTCACTCTGTCCTTAATAACAATATTTTTATTATCAGCCTTCACGTTTGAGGTGATCGAACCGGCCCCCATGTGGGCATGAAGCCCCAGAATGGAATCTCCGACGTAGTTAAAATGCGGAACCTGGGATTCATTAAAAATGATAACGTTTTTAAGCTCCACGGAATTGCCGATAACACAGTTGTTTCCGACAAGGGCATTCCCCCTTATAAAGGCTCCGGGACGGACCTCGGTGTTCTCACCTATGATGCAGGGACCGGTGATGGTTGAAATATCCGCGATCGAGGCAGACCTTGCGATCCAGATGTTCTCGCCCTTATTCTCATAAACCGAAGGATCAAGCGTCGGTCCAAGTTCCTTTATCATCTGCCCTATCCCCTTAAGTGCCTCCCAGGGATAGATGAAGCCCTTAAGATAATCGGATGCAAGAGTTTCATTGAGATCAAAAAGATTGATTATTTTTGCATTTTCCATATTTGCCTCCTGAAAGTTTACCCTAAAATTGATCAACTCTTCAAAAAATCTATATTTCTTCGGATATTGGCCGAAAGATTATTGTTTCTTATGCTCTCCACGTATTTGGTAACGTATTTGTTCAAGGTTTCCTTATAGTATTCCGGCGTGATCTTTCCCGTTTCAACCTGGGAAAGCCCCTTCTCCCAGCTTGCCGTCATCTCGGGATTCAGCATTGAGGGAATGGTAAGCCGCACAACCTCGTAAACCATTTCACCGAAGGTCTTCGGGGTCAGAATCTGCGTCTTTTTATTAAGTGCCAGATAGCCGATCTTTATGAGCTTTTCGATGATCCCGGCTCTGGTTGCGCTTGTTCCGATACCCGAACCCGTTATCTGCGATCTCAGCTCCTCATCCTCTATAAGCTGTCCGGCGTTTTCCATGGCAAGCACCATGGAGCCTGATGTATACCTCTTTGGCGGTGATGTTTTTCCGTTCTTCGTGTTGAAATCCACAATATCCACGGCATCGCCTTTTTTTACATTTTCGGAAAGGTCCATCAAAGCCTTGGGGTCATTTACGATCTCATCGTCATCGCCTTCTCCCTCTTCATCCTCCGCCTTTTTCTCCTTATCTTTAGCGGATTTCTCCTTAACCTTATCCTGACCGGTAATGACGAAATAACCGGGACTCTTAAGCACCTTAGCATTGGTGAAGAAGCTCTCAACACCTACACCTGTCACAATTGAGAGCTTTGTAAACTCGGCCGGCGGATAAAAAATGCTTAAGAACCTTCTGACCACAAGGTCGTAAACCTTTTTGTTCAAGTCGCTCTGACCTGAAAGCTCGTTAAGATTACCCGTAGGGATTATCGCATAGTGGTCCGTTACCTTTTTATCATTGGTGTACTGCGATTTCTCGATCCCCTTAAACAGGGAATTATCCAGTATATTCTTTGTAAAAGCAGCCGTTGGCGTGTAATTCATAAGACCTTTAAGGTTATTGGCAATTACCTTTGCCACAGCCGTTGAAAGCACACGTGCATCCGTTCTGGGATAGGTTAACAGCTTTTTTTCATAAAGCTCCTGTGCACTCTTTAAGGTTTCGTCCGGTGAGATCTTAAATCTCTTCGAGCATTCCGCCTGAAGCTCAGCCAGATTGAACAGAAGCGGCGGCTTCTTCTTCTCCGTGCCCTTGTTTAAGGCAGTGATCTTTGCATCACCTGCGTTTTTAAGCTCATCTATAAGGATCAGCGCATCCTTTTCTTCCTTAAAGCCCTTCTCGCTGTATAACAGCGGTGACTGATAATATTTGGAACCTTCAACCGCCTTCCATTCGCCTTTATAGATGATGTCGCCCGATCTGAACGAGCCGGTAACCCGGTAAAAGAAGGTCTCTTTAAAATTTCTGATCTCTCTTTCACGCTTTACGACCATACCCAGAACACAGGTCATGACCCGACCCACGGAAATCGCGGAATACTTCTTTGTTCCTGCCTCTTTGTTTATCATTCCGGCATATTTTACGGAAAGGGCACGCGAAAAATTGATACCCATTGCATAATCTTCTATGGAACGCATGATCCCGGCATTTGAAAGATTGTCATAGTCGGAATAAGGCTTTGCTTCCCGGATCCCGCGAAGGA
>JAILOD010000335.1 GCA_024691015.1 Lachnospiraceae bacterium | reverse complement strand
ATCATCGTAGTAAACGGTAAGGCAGGCGTTGAAGCCGGTACCATCAGGGCCTGGGATCTCTGTGATAAATACAACATCCCCAGAATGATATATGTTACAAACATGGATATCGATAATGCCATCTTCAAAAACGTTTTGGAAGATGTTACTGAGCGTTTCGGAAAGAAGATAGCTCCCTTCCATTTCCCCATCCGTGAAAACGAAAAGTTTGTCGGCTATGTAAATGTAGTGGCCGAAAAAGCATATAAATGGGATGACAAAAATAAAGCGCAGGAATGCGATATCCCGGATTATTCAAAAGAGAATCTTTCACTTTACAGGGATTCGTTAATGGAAGCGGTTGCTGAAACTTCCGAAGACTTTATGGACCGTTACTTCGGCGGAGACACCTTCTCGGATGCCGAGATCAGAGCCGCACTTCACGCAAGCGTATGTGACTCCACAATAGTTCCGATCTCCTGCGGATCATCTACCTTGATCAGAGGTATCTACACACTTTTGGATGACTGTGTAAAATATCTTCCTTCACCTGAGGGCAGGCAGATCAACGGTATCAACATCAACACAAATGAGATCTTCGAAGCAAATTACGACTTCTCAAAGGCAAAGACAGCGGTTGTATGGAAGACCATCGTAGATCCCTTCATTGGAAAGTATTCACTCATCAAGGTTTCCAGTGGTGTTATAAAGAGCGGAGATGTCCTCTACAACGAAGACAAGGACATTGAAGAAAAGACCGGTAAGCTCTATATTATGTGCGGAAACAAGGCTACAGAGGTAGAAGAGCTCCACGCAGGAGATATCGGAGCCTTTGCAAAGCTTGACAAGACAAAGACGGGAGACACGCTTTCCACAAAAGCAAATCCGATCCGGTTTGCACGCCCTCAGATCTCCACACCTTACACGGCAATGAGATACAAGGCTGTAAATAAATCCGATATCGACAAGATATCCCAGGCGCTTTCAAAGCTCTGTGCGGAAGACCTTACATTGAAAAACGTAAACGATTCCCAGAACCAGCAGACACTTCTTTACGGTATAGGAGACCAGCACTTAGAGGTTATCCAGTCCAAGCTTGAAAACGAATACAAGGTTAAGATAGAGCTCTCAAAGCCGAAGGTTGCATATCGTGAGACCATCAGAGGTAAGAGCGATGTCGAAGGAAAATACAAGAAGCAGACAGGCGGCCACGGCCAGTACGGTCACGTTAAGATGACCTTCGAGCCCTCCGGAGACGCAGAGAAGCCCTATGTATTCGAGGAAAGGGTTGTAGGCGGAGCAGTTCCGAAGAACTTCTTCCCCGCTGTTGAAAAGGGTCTGACGGAATCCACGGTAAGAGGTCCTCTTGCAGCTTATCCCGTTGTGGGCGTTAAGGCTACTCTTTACGATGGCTCCTATCACCCGGTAGATTCCTCAGAGCAGTCCTTCAAGATGGCAGCAAGCATGGCTTTTAAAGATGGCTTCTTAAAGGCACAGCCCATCCTTCTTGAGCCCATCATGACCATGAAGGTTACCGTACCGGATAAGTTCACCGGCGATGTTATGGGAGATCTGAACAAACGCCGCGGCAGAGTTCTCGGAATGAATCCCACCGGAAACGGAAAGCAGACCATCGAGGCTGAGGTTCCCCAGTCAATGATCTTCGGTTATAATACGGATCTTCGAAGCATGACCGGCGGTTCGGGAGATTTCGAATACGAATTCAACAGATACGAGCCCGCACCCAGTGATGTTCAGGCTAAGGAAATCGAAGCAAGGAAGGATAAACTGGTTGATCTTACAGCAGACTGATAAAACTGTTAAGAACAAAATATATGACCTTATATTATATGCAGTCGCCGTCACAAGCGGCTGCATATTCTTATTAGTGGCTTCAAGCTGGACGTCCCCCTTATTCAAGGACGCTTACGGCTATGATGCCGCCTGGTATTCCACGATGGGGCGTGCAATTGTAAAAGGTCTTACTCCCTATAAGGATCTGTTTGACTTAAAGGGCCCGGTATTTTTCTTTTACGAGGCTCTGGGAGAGCTGATAATCCCCGGGCGGGGCGGTATATTTCTGCTCCAGCTGATATCAATGGCAGTTACGGTTATTTTTCTTATCAAAATCTGTCGGATCTATATCAGCAGGCGGCTGTCATATCTTACACTCATATTATTTTTCTGGCCTTACGTACATCTGCTCTGGGGAGGAAATACAGTTGAAGAGCTTTTCATGCCCTTCAATATGGCAGCTATCTATCTTGGGCTATTGTATCTTAATAAAACGGAAGAGGAGGCGGCTCTTTCCTACGAGGTAAAGCGAGCCGGTCTTATCTACGGGATAGGTGCTGCGGTCTTCGCACTTTCAAAGCTTACCGTCGGGGCTCCGCTTTTTGCGATGACGCTTCTTATCCTGATCGTCATGATAAAAGAGAAGAGGTTCATTTCTCTTAAAAACAGCGTGATCTGGTTTTTTCTGGGAGTTCTTATAATTGCGGTTCCGACTTTCGCGTATTTTATGATGCGAGACGCTCTGTCTGACATGATAAAAGCCGTATTTATCCTGGGCTTTAAGAGGTCGACGGATTATTATATATCATTTTCATCCGAATGGGAGAGACAGCTTTTGATCTGCCCGGCTGCACT
>JAILOD010000334.1 GCA_024691015.1 Lachnospiraceae bacterium | reverse complement strand
GCCCATCATATAAACTCTCCTTGGATAATATTTCCCCACAACCGTTTATACGCAGGCTGTATTTGAAATTTCGGGGAAATTTACACCAATAATCATTATTTTCTCTTGACCACCTCCGGCTGAATAAGGGTTTATGCCTTTTATCTCGTTTTCCTCTCTCCGGGGCATACTTAACTTGATTCCCGAAACATTCTCCCGCGTAATGCTATGCCTTTTATCTCGTTTTTCTCCCTCCGGGGCATAAAAATTGGCTAAGAAGGAACTTATCCAAGGTCTTAGCCATCAAACATCATCCTAAAAGTTCAACAAAAAATTTCCAAATTGGCTAAGATGAACGTTTTATGCTCCCTTAGCCAATCCGTTTATTACAATTATTCTGCTTTTATAAAATGATGATTGGCTAAGGAGATTGTTTTTGCCCCCTTTAGCCAACTTTCATTTTATACACACCCTGCTTTGATCTTATTTCCATTGGCTAAGGCAGAGTTTTTTCACTCCCTTAGCCAATTTCCTTATTATAATGAAAAACATTCCCAAAAAAACAATTGGCTAAGGCAGAGTTTTTTCGCTCCCTTAGCCAATCCCCTTTTTAAAATGAAAAACTGACCATAAAAAATAATTGGCTAACTATGTAAATTTCTCCATCGTTAGCCAATTAACTCTTGTTTTAAGGCAGGCAATTTGTGAAAGGCGGTATAGCCCTAACGCACTTTGCCAAGGAAAAACCGCGTTCGGCGATGGGCAAAGTACCGTCTGCCCGGTGTAAAGCCCCGTAGACTAGGCTGCCTGTGCGTGGCTCGGGTATAAACAGTAACATCCGGCTCCCGCTTAATAAGTCCCTGTATCAGATTATTCACACACTCACTGAAACTGACTGTTATATAGCTTTGAATAAAATCCTCCGGCCGCAAGCAGGCTCTCGTGATTACCCTGCTCTATAATGTGCCCGTCCTTCATAACCAGAATGATATCCGCATTCCTTATGGTAGACAGGCGGTGCGCAACGATAAAGCTCGTCCGCCCCTCCATCAGCTTGCCGAACGCCTTCTGTATCCTGACCTCGGTCCTTGTATCGATAGAAGACGTCGCCTCATCCAGAATAAGCATAGGCGGCAGGATCAGCATAACCCTCGTGATACAAAGAAGCTGCTTCTCACCCTGCGAAAGCGCATCATCGCTTATCACCGTATCAAGTCCCTCAGGCAGACGCTTGATAAAGCTCCAGCTGTAGGCCTCCTTGCAGGCATTGATGATCTCCTCATCGGTCGCATCCTCTTTACCTATGTTGATGTTATTTCTTACCGTGTCATTCTTTATCCAGCTGTCCTGCAGCACCATACCGAAGCTCTCTCGCAGGGAATTCCTGCTGATCTCATCTATCCGCTTCCCGTCGATTCTTATCTCTCCGCTGTCCACATCATAAAACCGCATCAGAAGATTTATAAACGTAGTCTTGCCGCAGCCCGTAGGCCCGACAATCGCAACGTGCGCGCCCTTGGGTACATTCAGAGAAAAGTCCTCGATAAGCCTCTTTGATTTATCGTAACTGAAGCTCACGTCCCTGATCTCCATAACGCCCTCTGCATCAGAAAGAACATCCGAAGGATCCTCGCTCTCCCTCTTCTCTTCAATAAGCTCAAAAACCCTGACCGCACAGGCAAAGGCATTCTGCAGCTCCGTAACAACAGATGAAATATCGTTAAACGGCTTCATATACTGGTTTGCATAGGACAAAAGCACTGACAAGCCGCCTACGGTAAGCGAACCCCCGATGATCATAAACGCGCCGGAAAGCGCAACCACCGCATAGATCAGTGAATTCACAAACCTTGTTGAAGGGTTCGTAAGGCTTGAATAGAACAGTGCCTTCGTCGCACAGACCTTCAGCCTTTCATTTACCTCATCAAATCTCTCCACCGCACGATTCTCGTATCCAAAGGCCTTGACCACCTTACCGTTACCCACAAGCTCCTCGATAAGAGCCGTCTGCTCTCCTCTGATAGACGACTGCTTTGTAAACATATCAAAGGAATGAGTTGCGATAAACCTCGCCACCAAAAACGAAAGCGGCGTTAAAACGACAACGAGCACCGTTATCAAAAGGCTCTTCTGCAGCATGAATATCAGCGTGACGATTATCATACAAACACCGGAAAACAGCTGGTTCAAGCCCATCAAAAGCCCGTCGGAAAGCTGGTCGGTATCGTTTATCACGCGGCTTAGGATATCACCCGTTGAATGCGAATCCAGATACGAAAGCGGCAGATACTGAAGCTGCCTTATTGCCTTCGCCCTGATATCCTTAACCACATGATAGGTCAGATGATTGTTTATCATATTCATGATCCATGTCAGAACAGAGCATATGCCCACGCAGATACCTATCCTTACCAGATAGAACGTAACATGTGAAAAATCCACCTTTCCCGCACCGATTATCCCGTCGATGGCGTCACCGAAAAGATACGGCACGTAGAGCTGCAGTACTACTGTAACGCCGGCTAAAACGACACTCAGGAAAAACAGAATCTTATACCTTCCGATATAAGAAAGGAGTTTAAAAAATGCATTCTTCGAATTATTCATGCGCCCTCCTTTCTTTCCGGAGGAAACTGTGAATAATAGATCTCCCTGTATATTTCATTATCCTTCATAAGCTCATCATGTGAACCTAAGCCTTTCAGCTCACCGTCGTCCAGCACGATGATCTTATCCGCATTCATAACCGATGACGCCCTTTGCGACACGATAAACACTGTCATCGGAAGCTTTCCGACCGCCTTCCTTAAAGCCGCATCTGTAGCGAAATCCAGAGCCGACGCGGAATCGTCCATAATAAGTATCTTAGGATCCGCCACCAGCGCCCTCGCAATCGTAAGCCTCTGTCTCTGACCGCCGGAGAGGTTCCTGCCGCCCTGATTTATATCGTGGTCCAGACCGCCCTTGCTCTTTACAACATCAAGAGCCTGAGCAATCTCCAAAGCCTTGTAGATTTCCGAATCAGTGGCATCCTCTTTTCCCATCTTCATGTTCGCCCTGATACTGCCCTTAAAAAGAACCGCCTTCTGAAGGACGATTGAAACAACTTTGCTTAAATCCCCTCTGGGGTAATCCTTAACATCCCTGCCGAAGACCTTAACGCTTCCCTTCGTGGCATCATAAAACCTCGGGATAAGATTAACCAGCGAGCTCTTGCCGCTGCCTGTACCGCCTATAACTCCGATGGTCTCACCCTCGTAAGCCGTGAAGCTGATATCCGAAAGGCTCTCCGCACCGGCATGCGCATAGGTCAGACAGACATGATCAAACTCGACAGCAGGAATGCTTGTTTTATGTAAACCCGAATCGGCTCCATCTCCGCCAATCCAGAAATCAGTTGCGTCTGTATTATGTAAACCTAAGCTCAACCCCTCTCCAGCAAACCAAGCATCCGTCCCATCTGTATTATGTAAACCACACACACTACCGCTCACACTATCAACTACTCCGTCCACCCACGGGCCATCCTTATACTTCATCCCCGGATCTATATCCAATACCGCAAGCACTCTCTCGCCGCAGGCCAGGCCCCTGTTTATAGTGATGATAAGAGATGACAGCTTAACCAGCTCAATTATCATCTGCGCCATATAATTATAAAGAGCAACGACCTCGCCCTGTCCTACATCTCCTACATTAACCCTTATCGCACCGTTATAGATCAGAACTATAGTTGCTATATTTATCAAAAGAAAGGTAACGGGATTCAAAAGGGCGCTGATCCTTCCGACAAATTCGTTGATCCTTGTGAGTTTATCATTTCTTTCATCAAAAGCCTCTATCTCCTGCTTCTCCTTACAGAAGGCACGCACAACCCTCACGCCGGTCAGGTTTTCACGAGTCTTACCCAGAATGGAGTCAAGAGATGCCTGCACCTTTTTGTAAAGAGGGATCGAAATTATCATTATGCCGTATACCACCAGCGACAGAACCGGAATCGTCACCACAAAGATCATCGCAAGCTTAAAATCGATGGTAAATGCCATGATCATAGAACCGAACACAATAAAAGGACTGCGAAGGAGCAGACGCAGCGTCATATTCACACCGGTCTGAACCTGCAGGATATCACTGGTAAGCCTTGTTATAAGCGTATTTCCTCCAAGCGTATCCAGCTCGGAGCAGGAGAAATTCTCGATATGACAAAAGAGCCGCTTCCTGAGTGCGGTTGAAAAACCCACACTTGCCTTAGCGGCGAAAAACTGGGCTGTTATACTGCTTGCAAGCCCCAAAAGAGCCAGAAGCACCATTAACAGTACCAGTTTTATGATGTGTGCCTTATCACCTGACGGAATCCCGACATCAATGATCTTAGCCACGACTATTGGAACAAAGAGATCAAGCAGTGCTTCAAGCATCTTAAAAAGCGGTGCTAAAATACTCTCAACCTCATAACCTTTCAGGTATCCTATAAGCTTTTTCACATTTTAACTCCTATCACAATTATTGATTTCCGGAAATAAGCCAGCGGTATTCGAAATGTTACCGTTCATCCCCAAAACACTTCTGACTATACAATATCCTTTATTTAAAGAAGTTCCTGATGCTTTTGTTATCCCGGTATCTGTTCTCGTCAATTTCCAGGACAAAGCTTTCAAAAGCGTTGATTATCTTTGTGCCGCTTTCATGAATGCGCTCCCTTTCAAAGGACGATGAATACGTCTTGTGAACATGACCGTGCAGCATGTAATCCGGCTCATATACCTTCAAAACCTTGTTGAAGCAGTCAAAGCCCTGATGCGGAAGATCGTTCATATCCCCATAGCCTTTCGCCGGAGCATGCGTTACCAGTACATCAAAGCCGTTATAAAACATAATGGAAGGATAAAGCCCCATCAGACGTCTCATCATCTGATTTTCAGTATACATATAAGGACCATCCTTATACTTCATACTGCCTCCGAGACCCAGAAAACGCACTCCGTTAAATTCGTGTATCTTACCGTCTATATTGATGCAGCCTCCCGGAGGATGGTCCACATAGCGCTGGTCGTGATTCCCCGGAACATAAAGAAGCGGCTTATTTGTCATGGTGACAAGAAACTCCAGATAGGCCGCACTGAGATCGCCGCAGGAAATGATAAGATCAACTCCCTCAACTCTTTTAGCATCATAATAATCCCATAAGGCTTTGGTTTCTTCATCCGCCAGACATAATATCTTCATGCACTGCCCTCTTCGTAAAAACGTTAATTCGCATTAACACCCAATAGCTTCACCATCTTCCGGCCCAACTCATCAAGCTCCTCAACAGTGGGGATCCCGCCGTCGATATTTTCATTAAGCCAGTTCATCGTAACGATCTCATCTACAGCCATTTTTTTCAAATTATCCGTAACCAGAGATTTCCTGTCCTCCTCATTCTTTAACACAATCCCGTCCTTTGAACGAAGTTCTCCCGAAAACGGATTTACAGCACCGCTCACAAGCCCTGTTTTCATAAGCTCCAGAAGCTTCTTTGTCTGATGAGGTATATCGCCCACTCTGATATCCACAACTCCCGAAGAAAGGCCGAAAAGATAATTGGTGACCTTTCCTCCCGCGATCGACAGTGCATCAAATGAGCCGTTTAAAACCGACTGAAGTATCTGCGAATAATACCTGCCCCATCTGTAATACGGAGCACCCAGATAAATATTGTTCCCTTCATCATCCGTCATATAAACCCCGGGCCTCTTTAAGGGATCGGCGCCCTCCGTATAATCCACGTCGGAATAGATCCTTACGCCCTCATTCTTCCAGTCCCCGATATAATTCTTATCCGCCTCGGCCGATGACCATTTAAGAGAAATACGGCAGGTAGGATCTATTATCGAAGCACCTATCGCAAATGCATTTATATTCGATATTGACCCGTTTGTAGGATAATCGGCAAGATAACCGATGCGGTGTGCTTCACCCGGTTTTGCATTCAGAAGAAGCTCATTTGCCGCAAGCATTCCCATTAAAAATGTCCCCTCATAAAGCTTTGCGCTGTAGCTTCTTACGCTGCTTGAGGTCACTCCGACCGAGTAATTCAAAAACTTTATCGAAGGATTTTCAACGGCAGCCCTTAAGGTCTGGCTCATCATATACGGAGCCACGGTGATGATGACCTCGTTTTTGTCATCAATGGCCTCCTTCAGAACATTCTCTATATCACCGTTTTTCTCCCTGGTTGTATAGCTCTTTGTAACAACCTTTTCTCCAAGCGCCTCCTCAACATAGATACGTCCGGCCTCGTGCGAATCTATCCATCTGGACTCATCCACTCCTGCTCCGTAAATGAAGGCCACCTTAAGCGGCTTATCCTCGGTATATTTCGGGCCTCCCAGCCCAAAGAACCCCATTATTCCACCGATCGCCTTCTCTTCGGAAGCGGTATCCACAAAGTCGATATCCTTTATATCCGTATCCGTCTGTATCTCGTTTCTGGCAAGCTTTATATTTGCAATGATCTCGTTCTTTGAGGAATCCAGGACCGTCTTCGGAGGGAAGATCGAAAGATAGATAAGGAAGGATTCACCCAGAGACAGCTCCTCATACTTCTTTTCCACCGAAGCATATGCCTGCTTAAAACGGATGTAGGCTGATTTTAAATTAAGCCTGTCATCATCCTCCCAGATCTCACCCGGAGCATAGCCGAAAATCTCACAAAGTCTGGCATACTCACCCTTCTCGTTCATAATGATCTCGAAGTTCTTTGTAGCCTCGTAAAACTCCATATATTCATAATAAACCTGAATGTTTTTTTCCTCACTCTTTAAAGGGATCAGCCTTGTGACATCGGCGGGAATATATTCTGTCCCGATATATTTTGAAACCGAAACCCTTTTGTTTCCCTCAAGCACATAATAGTTGTTCAGATATTCGTAAACCTTTATCGCAGTATTAACGCCCTCTGTCTGAAGCGCATCATAAAGATTTGACCACTTAACTCCAAACTCACTGTCAGCCTGAAATATAGGCATAAAATTAGAGGCAAAGGCATTATTTCTGTCCTCGCTTTTGTTTCCCTTTATCATTGAAATGGGGAGCTCTATAACGCCCAGTGCGCTCTCCCCCGCTATTTCCGACTGGTCCAGGAAGCTGTCCAGAACCGGCAGATAGGGTGATTCACCTCTCGCTTTCGCTCTTCTTACAGCACTGTCACCAAGTTTTTTTGCATCCATATAATCCTGTCT
>JAILOD010000317.1 GCA_024691015.1 Lachnospiraceae bacterium | reverse complement strand
TCTCCTGATTAATAATTATGTCAACATCCCATACGTGGTTCAACTTTGCCAAAACCCATACCTCCGCTAACCTGATCAAGTTCATCATCATCAAGCTGCAGATTGTCATTTGGGGTAATATTTTCAGACGCTTTTTTATTGTCATGATTATTATCGGTCTTATCGGATATTTTCTTTGAATGAACTTCTGATTTCATATAGCACCTCTTTCTTTACCCGGAGTAAACTATTTTTCCATTAAATTATACGATATTTTTATTATAATAGCTAATTTTTTTGAATTTTAGAATACCTTCCGGCCCGGCAACTGAAATTCCGGTATTTTTTTAACCTTACTCATTTTCCGGGATTACTATTTTTACGACAGTTCCCTCACCGCTTTTTGAAGTGATTGTTATGCTGCCTTTACACATCATCTTAAGCCTCTGTTTTATATTTGACAATGCATTGTGGGAATCAAATACATCCCGGGGATCAAATCCGGGGCCGTTATCCTCCACAAGAATAACACTTCCGGCTTCTGTTTCTCTTGTCCGGATCAGAATATGAAGAGGTTCAGATTCGGGATCCAGGCCATGTTTTACGGCATTTTCCACAAGAGGCTGTAGAGTCAGCGGCGGCAGTCGGAACCGGGTATGCGGTATATCATATTCAACAAAAAGATGATCCTCATTCTGGGCAAGCTCCACCGCAAGATATGCACGAATATGCTCCAGTTCCGCCGAAAAAGGGATTATGTTACTGCTGCCCATTGCATTAAAATTCTTACGAAGATAAGAGGTAAGATCCAGTATAACCTGTTGGGCTTTTTTGGGATCCTGTTCACAGAGATAATAAATACTGGTCATGGTATCGTATATAAAATGCGGTCGCATCTGCAATATCATAATGCTTGCGTCCTGATTCGCAATAGCTGTTTTCTGTCGCATATACTGATCGATCTGTTCGGCCAGGATGATAATATACATAGCTAATGAGCTGATAAATAGAGCTATGTTAATGAGAATAATGGTAAAAAAGAGTGAATGGATTATCGTGGATATAAAAGCCGGTATCAGATAAATCAAAGATGCCCAGAAATGTCTTCGTGTTAACTTATTCCGTTTTATGATCACCATCACAATATTAATGGCAAGTATGGCTATAACAGGAACAAACAGCAGAGGATGTGCCGGTCTAAGAATAAAACGGCGATCCGGAGTTGAATAATAGAAATAGTGGGTAAAGTGCGCTATAACGTGCAAGATACAATAAAAACCCCACAAAAGGAGGATTATGCGAAGGAAAATACTTTTTCTCCAATCCTCTTCAACATGATGAACAAGATTAATGGTAAAGATAATGGAAGGTAGCGGAAACATCATATATTCCGTTAATGGAAGCACATTTTCCAGCCATATCATTTCCGGAATATCATAAGTCATTATATCAAAAGTGAAAACTGCTACACCAAGTGAACTAACGGAAAAAAAGACAATAAAAAAACGCCTGCTCCACCGATCGATCCCGGGCATGATCGCAGAAGCCGCGATCATCAGAAACATCAGGATCAAAAGCACTTCGGGCAGAATATATGAAGGCATGGTTATTTCGGTTGTCATACAACTCCTCCACAATTAATAGGAAAGCGCAGGTTTTTAAGCTGGCTTTTTACCCGTTGTGATGTAACCGGTTTAAGTATAAACCCACAGGCGCCTGTATTCCACGCATCTAAGGAATAATCACTGTAGGCCGTTACAAATATAACGTTTAAACGGGGGTTGATCTCAAGCAGTTCATTGCAAATATCAAGTCCGTTGGATTTTCCAAGTTCTATATCTAAAAATGCAAGCGAAATCGGATGAGATCTGGTATATTCAACAGCCTCTGACGGACGTGTGAAGCCTATTATATTAGCGTTCGGTAAAACCTCCTCCAGAACGCTCAGTTCTCCGGTAAGAGTGATCTTTGTATCATCCAATACAATAACCTGCGGCACTTCATCGCTGACCGATGCAGCATTAAGTAAAGTGTTGACATCTTCATCCAGACATTGTGAAAGGCGGGTGATCATTGCCACATCAGGTAATCGGCTGTCGTTTTCCCACCGGGCGATCGTTGAACGGGTAACATACATCTTTTCTGCCAGCTCCCGTTGCGAAAGTCCTTTCTCGGTTCTTAATCTTTTGAGAGTTTTTGCAAATTGAATCCCCATATTATCCCCTTTGATAATGTTGAAAGAATTAACAAAGAATATAACTTATTATTATATTTACCACTGATTTAGTCAACCGGATATGAAAACGATCCGGTATTTAATTGTTAGAATAATTATGGCAATAATCCTTCTCTCCATTTATAATTTATTATATAAGAAAACAAATCCAAAGGGGAAAAAATGATCAAAATACTTATATTGGAGGACAATACCGATCTCAACCTGTCGGTTTGCCGTCATCTGAACCTGAACAATTACACAGCCATAGGCTGTACAAATGCGATGGATGCCTATGATGCTCTGTATGCACAAAAGATCGATCTTATTATTTCTGACATAATGATGCCAGGCGTTGACGGCTTTGAGTTTGCTAAAAGTGTCAGAGAGGATAATCCCAGTATTCCCATAATCTTTATGACTGCAAAGGATGATCTTAATTCAAAACGACAGGGCTTCGGTATAGGAATAGATGATTATATGGTAAAGCCTATTGATCTGGATGAGCTTTTGCTTCGAATAGAAGCTATTTTGAGACGCGCCGGTATTTCAAATCAGAATAAGCTCACCATCGGAAATTTTGTTATGGATGAAGAATCCATGACTGTTACTTTAAATGGGGAAGAGATACCGTTCACAACAAAGGAGTTCCAACTGCTGTTCAAGCTTCTCTCCTATCCCAATCACGCTTTTTCCAGAAATCAGCTGCTCGAAGAGCTTGGAGGGCTGGATAATGAAAGTACTCCGCGCTCTATTGATGTTTTTATTACTAACATCCGCGGAAAACTTGAAGGATGTACCGGTTTTAAGATTGCTACGGTAAGGGGTATAGGTTATAAAGGAGTAATTTTATGAATCTGTTTCAAAAACATTTCACGCCGGGAGAGCCGGATCCGAGAGTCAATGTCAGTATTATCACACCAAAGGCCGCCATTATATCCTCTATCGTTCTTATAATTTATTCCGGATTTCTGCTTAAAATACATGACAGCTTCGGTTCATCTTCGGAACACGGGGCAGAACTGGCAGCAGCGATCTTAGCGCTTATGGTGGTAGCCTGTATATCTATTGCGGCAATATCGAACTATGTACATTTTATTACCTATACAAGGCCATTGCTTCTCATAGCAAAAGGCGCAAAGGAGGTTTCGGAAGGAAACTACAGCATTCATCTTCCGCTCCACAGAAAAGACGGTAAAACTGACGAAATAGATGCTCTGATACAGGATTTCAATACTATGGTGGATGATCTTAACTCTACCGAGATATTGAAGAGCAGCTTTATTTCCAACATTTCGCATGAGCTGAAAACACCTATTGCGGTTATTTCAAACTATGCCACTCTTCTGTCAGAGGATGGTCTCTCCGATTCGGAAAGAAAGGAATATTCTGAAAAGATCAGGTCCGCATCGAAGGATCTCTCTGAGCTTATCGCCAATATCCTGCAGATCACAAAGCTGGACAATGACCAGATAAAGGCGAATTATTCCTCCTTTGATCTCAGTGAGGAACTGATCCAATGCATCTTAGGCTTTGAGCTCATCCTGGACGAAAA
>JAILOD010000305.1 GCA_024691015.1 Lachnospiraceae bacterium | reverse complement strand
GCAAAGCTGGAATAGGATCCAGAAAAAAGGACAAAGGAAAACAAGGGACTATTTAAGAGTAAAGAAGAAAAAAAGCTGGATAGTATGAAGGGCTACAGTCACAAGGATCAGAAGCCATACTGGCATTGATTATAAAAGATCACCTGGATCTGTTCTTTTTCCCCGGCTTATCTGCAGCAGCCTCGTCCTTTTGCTTATCAAGGAACTGTGTGATGCTCTCATAGCTTGACCGGAGCTCATTTGACCGGGCAGAGGAGGAGCGGTAGGTTTCTTCTAATTCGGCTTTTTTTGATTCAAGAGCTTCGATGTCGGAATTCACTTTGTTGAGTTCCGACATTTTTGGCCTGATACCCATTTGCAGGAGCTTTCGTTTGGCACCGTCAAAGAGGATAAGCTCGGTTTCGTGCATACGCATATAACGGGCAGGATCCCCGGATTTCCTGTACTTTTGATGAAAGGGAAGGTTTTCCTTGTACTGATCTAAATTATACTTTAATTCCTTAAGATCCTTAAGCTGCTGATCAACAGCAACAAGCTCAGTCCTGGCGGCACCGGCAATGGAAGACTCCTTTTCCATATGCAAATAATTGAAAACATGGTATAATTATATAAATTAGAGTTGCTTGCCGCTAATCTATGTATATGCTAAATGAACATAATTGCGAGCAACAGCTCTTTTTTTTATACCTTAAATCGAGAAAAACTAAGACTCCTTATGCAGAAAGAAGTATAGAAGATAATTATAGGAAAAAGGGAGGAACATGATGAATAAATACATAAAGAAATGTTGTGTATGGATAGCGTTTTTACTTCTGGCCGGACAGATTTTGAATCTGTCCGAATTTGTTTATGCGACAGAGAAAGATGCAGGTGGACAAACTGAATCGGATAATATACCCCTTTTTTCTAATATTGCGTTAGATGGCGGTGAAGAAGCAGCAGGAGATACATCTTGCTTTGAAGTGGATTCAAATGGTCAACTGACAAGAATAGATGTTGAGGGATATCTGTCTGCTCATCCGGACAATCCAAATGAAATAGTAATACCGGACCATGTTACTGTGTCTTCTGAAGATATTCCGGTTGTATCTATCGGAATCGACCCATTTGATAATGTAGGATCACATGTGATCAAATCTGTGGTTATTCCCGGGACTGTAAGAAGTGTTTCATCGGGCGCTTTTCATGACTACAGTAGTCTTGAGAAGATAGATCTTTCAAACGGGCCTAGTTTATCACCTGGTTTAAGCAACAGTGATATTAATATAGAGAATTCTCTTCCGGCTGTGTTAAGTGATAACTTTGCTATATACGGGTATAGATATACAGAAATAGAAGGTGTCAAAACATATACGAGGGCTTACCAATACTGTTTAGGTGCAGGTTTTTCCTATATTTGTAAGGATGATGAGGGAGGAATGGCAGCCAATTATTTTGACGTTACAAAAGATGGACAACTTGTAAATGTAAATGTAAGTGGTTATGTCGCAAATAACAGTGAACATCCAAATCTAATTATAATACCGAAAAGTGTTACGGGACCAACAGCTACAATTCCAGTTAATTCAATTGCCGAAAATCCTTTCAGTAATTATGGATCCAAGGTTATTTCTTCTGTAACTATTCCGGCAAGTGTTACTTATATCTGTTCGGGTGCTTTTTATCAAATGGGTGATCTTGAGTGTGTTGTAATGCAGAATAATAATTCAACCCAGATAGAAGATGATCCTTCAAGGAATCCGGTATTTCCAACCGGAAACAATAATTTTTTCATATATGGTGATATGCTTTCCAAAACCACAGAAGATGGACTAAATGCATATGAATATGCCATGAAATACGGAATTGAATTCAGAGCTTCAGGAAAATATGATTCCCAAAGTGAAGAAGTAACATTAATAGTTGAAAGAGATAAGGTCCTTTCAAAGATTGCAACCGAGATAGACGGTACCGGATCGACAACCAATCACGGTATTACAGCTGTTCGTATACCCGGTGGAGTTGAGGAGATCTCAAGTACCTTGTTTAATAATGACACTACACTTGAAAGCTTTGCTGCTGATTCATCAAACGGAACAGACGGTGTGGAATATGGTCTCAAAAAGCTGGCGGACGGACAGTTTAAGAATTGTACGAAATTGCAGGACGTTTCGCTTCCGTCAACAGTTTATGATGTTAGAATGCTTCCCTTTGCAGGTTGCAGCTCTCTGACAGATATAGAAGTAGATGCATCTAATCCATATTGTTGTTTTGAAAGTGGAGTATTATATGCTCCATCCTCATCAGCTGTCAATATATCTACAGTTGTCGATGCCCCTTCGACAGACTGCAATTACAGAATAGCTGAAATGCTGGAAAACAGTACCACTATTTCATATACTGTTCCGGCTGAATTGAATGGAAAAACTGTGGATGAGATCAGTGATGCTGCATTTTCTAACAATCAAAATCTGCAGACTTTTTCTACGACAGGTTCACATATTGTTGAGATCCCTGAGAATTGCTTTAGAAATGCAAACAGTCTTGTAAACATATTTCTAGCTGATAATGTTGCAAAAGTATGCAGTGGAGCATTTCAGGGTATGCAGATACATAATTCGAGCCAGCCTCTTTTCCGTATATTTAATGCCTATATGTCTTATGAGGATGGAAAGAAGGAAATATTTGATTATACGATCAGCTCACCTGCTGATTTTGCATATAATTTCCGAAGTGTAACCAAGGGAGATACTACTTATACACTATGCTGTCAGGGAGATTCATCTGATACGAACGATAATTTATACTGGAAAGGAACTGTGTCAATAAGCGAAGAGACAAAAACACCATTATCGTCCTGTTCCATAATGTACCGGGGTGATACTTCCGATGACGGATCATATGCTATCCGTACTTATACCGGTTCTACCATATCCTGGACTCCCGGTACACCAACAAGCGGAGATTTCTACGTTTTGGATAAAAAAAGTAATACGGTCCTTACTAATGGGACAGACTACACCATGAATCCGATTACAAATCCCAAGGATATTGGTACTTATGTTTTTACTCTTACCGGTAAAGGGAAATACGAAGGTACACTTACCGGTACATTTAAGATCCAGTCCGAAGGCGGAGGCGGCGGTGGATCCCCTGTCAGCGGCAACTTCAATGTTGAATATACCTATACCGGACCCGGATTCTTCAAATGGACCGGCTCCAGGATCACGCCTAATCCAGTTGTAAGGAGTAAGTCAAATTTTGATATCATTTTGACCGAGGGCGTGGATTATACCCTTTCATATGGCGATGAAGACCATGACAACATAAGTATTGGTGTGAATACAGGACTTGTTGTTGTCAAAGGCTTAGGAAATTATTCCGGAAAGGTACAGTCCGATTATTTTTCCATAAAGAAGAGCATATCTGAAAATATAACTGAAGGCCCGGAGGATGAAGGTAAAACTATCGATCTGACTATATCCGACGGCACTTACGATAATACAAATACAGTAGCAGCTAAGGTCACTCTCATAGATAGAACAACCGGAAAACAGCTGAAAAATGGCTATGATTATACGGTTACTTTTTCAAAAATAAGGAATAAAAAACAGGCTGTGGCATATATTACCGGTATGGGAGACTGTTATTATGATTCATATTTATCACAGGCTTTTGTAATTGTTGGTAAAGATAGTCCTGAGTATGAGGATATTGAGGAAAAAAGATTTACAGTAAGCTTTTATAACGGGGATGTTCTATATGATACGCAGACTGTCAGCGGAGGCAGTGTTATCACAAGACCTGATCCTGATCCGCAAAAAGAAGACTGCAGCTTCAAGGGATGGTCAAACGGTAATTCCCTGTGGAATTTTACAACTCCGGTAACCCGGAACATGGAACTGGATGCAAGATATATCAAAAGTGTGATTTCAGACGGAGAGTCTACATACTCGGGAAAGGATCCGGAGATAGTCCCTACATCTGATAATAGGATATATCTTGTCGTTGGACAGACACATACCCTATATGGAAGTGGATTTAAATCTTCTGATCCAAAAGTTGCCACTGTTAGAAATTCTGATGGAAGAATTACTGCAAAAAAGGCTGGTATTATTGAGGTATCAGATGGTAAGGAAAAATATCAGATAACTGTTATCAAACCATACTTTGATAGGGAAAACAGTAAAAAGAAGATGATGGTCGGAAAGAGTCTGGTCCTGGAACTGTCAGGTATAGATGAGGATCTGACTGAATATTATCCTGTATCCTGGCAGTCCTCAAACGACAGGGTTGCAAGTGTGTGCGACGGTGTTGTAACTGCTATAGCAAAGGGAGAAGTGCGAATATATGCGTATGTGGGCGGAAAGAGAATTGCTTCAAAGATATCTGTTAAGGATGTGTACAGTAATTCGGCAAAAATATCTTCAAATGATGTTATAGATATCAATCCGCTGAGTACGATATCGTTAAAATACGACAGAAAAATATTCAGTCCCGGAAATGCCAGTTGGCAGGGTGATAGTGATAATGAGCTGTTACCGGTCACCAATAAAAGAGGAAAAATAATAGGATATGAAAATGACAATGTGAAAATATATAATACCGGGAAAGTAAAGGCCTTAAGGGAAGGAGAAATTAAGGTTACCGGTGTGGATAAAAAACAAAGGGAAGTAAAGCTTACGATAAAGGTTAAAGCCGTTTCTTCAAAGAAAATAATATATTTGAATAAGGGAAAGACTGAAAAGCTGGTATTTAAGAATGTAAATAATAAAAAAGCGACCTGGCTTCTTGATGGATATGATGTAACGACTAATGATGTTTTGAAAATTGACAAAAACGGAAAAATCACAGGACTACATGAAGGATGCAGTACAGTTACCTGCGTGTATGAAGGTATTGTATTTACGACAAAAGTTTTTGTGGAGGATCCTGAGCTTAAAACAGATCAGAAACTTGTCAAGATTGGCAATAAGTATTTCTTATTTATGAAGATAAATGATATTCACGATATAAATATGAACAACCTGTATCAGACACCGGTTTATTCTTCAAACAACCAGTCTGTTGCATTCGTGGATGAAAACGGAATTGTGTATGCTAGAAGGATAGGAAATGCAAATATAAGTATAGATCTAAATGGTAAAAAACGAAATGTAAAAGTTACAGTGATGGAACAATGAAAGAGAAAGATGATCGCTTCGTGAATACTATTTCAACTATTGTTATAGAGAAAGAATGAATATTTTTGATATTCAAAGGAAAAGATGATGATAATAATATGATTTAAGAAGTAATCAATAATAGATATTAAAATGTGAAGTAGTGATTAATTGGCAAAAGAGGATTTGAGTACAAATATGTATTGGGTACAACTGGATAAACGATGCAATCCCTGCAGGGGCAAAGCTGGAATAGGATCCAGAAAAAAGGACAAAGGAAAACAAGGGACTATTTAAGAGTAAAGAAGAAAAAAAGCTGGATAGTATGAAGGGCTACAGTCACAAGGATCAGAAGCCATACTGGCATTGATTATAAAAGATC
>JAILOD010000300.1 GCA_024691015.1 Lachnospiraceae bacterium | reverse complement strand
GGAGGCAGTGCTAAAAAGAGAAATATATGATCTGGGTTACGATATAGAAAAAGTAACAGACGGAAGAGTAGAATTTATAGGGGATGAAGAAGCCGTTGCAAGAGCTAATATTTTTTTAAGAACGGCTGAACGCATCCTTATTAAATGTGCTGATTTTACGGCCGAAAGCTTTGAGGAGCTTTATCAGGGGATAAAGGCCGTTCATTGGGAGGAACGTATACCGAAGAACGGAAGATTCTGGGTTACGAAGGCTTCTTCCGTAAGGTCAAAGCTTTTCAGCCCGTCGGATATTCAGAGTATTGTTAAAAAAGCCATGGTAGATGAGATGGCAGAGCATTACGGGGTAAATGTTTTTCCCGAGGACGGAGAGGATTATCCTTTGCGGATATTTATTCTGAAGGATGAAGTGACCGCAGGTCTTGATACAACAGGTATGTCTCTTCATAAAAGAGGATACAGGACTATGCAGGGAGAAGCGCCTATTGCGGAAAATCTGGCGGCAGGTCTTATTATGCTTACACCCTGGAAGGATGGTAGAATTCTTGCGGATCCTTTTGCCGGAAGCGGTACCATCCCTATAGAGGCGGCTCTTATGGCAGCTAATATCGCACCCGGAATGCACAGGGGATTTACGGCTCAAAAATGGGAGAGCATTCCGGCTTCCCTGTGGTCGGATGCTGTGGAGGAGGCCGGGGATCTTATCAAACCTCCTTTAAAGGATACGGTTATTGATGCGCTTGATATAGACGGAAAGCTTTTGGAGGTTGCAAGGGCCAATGCCAAAAGAGCAGGCGTTGATAAATACATCAGGTTTTGCGAAGGGGATGCAGGAAGGTTTGTTCACGATGGAAGCTACGGCTTTATAATAACAAATCCACCGTATGGTGAGAGACTTGAAGATAAGAACAGTCTTCCGAAAATTTATTCTTCATTCGGAGCGGCTTTGAAGAAACTGGATAACTGGTCGCTTTACATGATAACCTCGTATGAGGCCTGTGAAAAACAACTGGGGCTTAAGGCGGCTAAAAAAAGAAAGATATATAACGGGATGATAAAGACCGATTTTTATCAGTTTCCGGGTAAAAAACCGGTCAGGGAAAGAAGTAATCAATAATGAAGAAGATAAAGAAAAGGTTTACTTCATTTGGTAGTATTCTGATGATGGTATCCTTTATTCTGATGTGCATCGGAATAGGATTTGGAGTACACGCTTATATGATCGGAAATGGTCAGGTTCCGGTTTATGCCGGTCAGGGTTATTGGAGCCCGGCGATTACTTCTTCAAACAGAATTGCTACAACGGAGTTTGTTAATATACAGGAGGACAGAGCGGGTTATTTTACCGTTCCGCTTCCTGAAGGTACAGATAAGACAAAGGTTGTTATAAGTAATATCAGCGATAGTCATATGGTCCTTATAAGGGTACCCGGTGCGGATATGGATTTTTATCATCGCAATCCTTTTTCCGGGGATATGAATAATGTTACCGGTGTGAAGTACGGCTTTGACGATGATGGTGCTGTAGTTGAGCTTGACAGTGATGGGGTTTATGAGATCGATAGCAATATAGAAGATGACAGGCTCTATATAAAACTGGTGCCGCCTCAAGAGATATATGATAAAATCCTTGTTATAAATGCAGCCTATGGCGGAGATGAAACCGGCTCGGTGGGATACGGGCTCAAGGAGAAGGATATTACACTTGCTGTCAGTGAAGCGATAAGAAATCATGTCAGCGGAAATGATATCGGAGTTTATTTTACAAGAACTGCCGATGTTAATGTGTCATCTGCAGACAGGATCAAAATGATAAATGATGTGGATGCCGATATGGTCATTACCTTAAGGGTTGCCGGAGACGAGGATACCCGTATTACCAGAGGGATGAATGTTCTGTTTTATTCGGTTGCCGAGGCGGATGCGGCTCAGTTTATGCTTGATGCTATCTCGGCCAAGGCGAAGGTCATTCCCAATATGACTGCCTATCAGGCAAAAGGTGAGCTTCAGGATTCCTCTGATGCCCGGTTTTTCGGTATAGATCTGGCCTATATCACAAATAAAGGGGATGTTAGTGCTTACCTTGATAAGACCCGCGTTGACAGGGTTGGAGAGGCCATAGCGGAGGCAGCTGAAATGCTTTTAAAAGACTGATTTGATGATATAAAAAGTGCAGGAGATATTTATGATCGAGAAGCTTATTTTTGCAACAGGCAATAAGGACAAGGTGAGAGAGATAAAAGAGATTCTGGGTGCATATTGTAAAAATATCGTCACCATGAAAGAGGAAGGTGTCGATATAGATATAGAGGAGACAGGCTCTTCTTTTGAAGAGAATGCTCTTATTAAAGCAAGGGCAGTTTGGAAGAAAACCGGACATCTGGTTATGTCGGATGATTCCGGGTTGGAGATTGACTATCTGAATAAGGAACCGGGTATTTATTCATCCCGTTATATGGGAGAGGATACCTCTTATCATGAGAAGAATAAAAACCTTATCGACAGGCTTCGGGGTGTGCCGGATGAAAAGCGTACGGCCAGGTTTGTTTGCGCTGTTGCGGCCATTTTTCCGGATGGGAGCGAGAAGGTTGTGCGTGGTGTTATGGAGGGGCGGATCGGATATGAGGAGATCGGCGAGAACGGCTTTGGTTATGACCCGATCTTTATTCTTCCGAAGTACGGAAAAACCACGGCAGAGCTTTCTCCTGAGATTAAGAATTCACAGAGTCACAGAGGTAAGGCGTTGAGAGCAATGGAAGCGGAGATAGAGAAGTATGCGGATTCTTATGGTAAGTGATACTCATGGTAAACTGGATAATTTTATGAAGGCTGTAGATAAGACGGCGCCCGTGGATATGATCATTCATTGTGGTGATGTTGAAGGTGATGAGGAGAGAATAAGGGCTTACGTCGATTGCCCGGTTGTCATGGTGCGCGGTAACAACGACTTTTTTTCCGATCTTCCCTGGGAGGAGACGGTGGAGGCAGCGGGCCTTAAGATATTTGTTACGCATGGTCCTCATTATAATGTCTCGATGGGGCCGGAGCGCCTTATTGATGAGGCAAAGGATCGCAAGGTTGATATTGCCTTGTTTGGTCATACCCATAAGCCTGCTGTTCATTATGACGATGGTCTGTATCTCGTAAATCCGGGCAGCCTTTCCTATCCCAGACAGGATGGCAGGCGTCCGTCATATGTGGTCATGAGTACAGACAATGCAGGAAATCCCTTGTTCACCATAAACTATCTGTAGTTTCATCGGTTGACTTTTGCAGGGCGACTTATTATAATATGCCTTGCGTAAAAATGATTACCTATCGGGGTGTGGCTCAGTTTGGCTAGAGCGCCTGGTTTGGGACCAGGAGGCCGCAGGTTCGAATCCTGTCACCCCGACTATTACAGCCCGCTCGAGAGTGTCGTAAGACCGATCGATTGCGGGCTGTTATAGTCGGGGTGACCCACCCCGATTCCCCGAGAGCCAAATACTAAAGGGACGAATTGCGGGCTGTTATATACGGTCTTTCGGTGATGATTTCTTCACCCCTTCTGTGTAAGCTCTTCCGGGATGAATTTATCGAGCCAGGTTTGGTCGATTTTGGCTTCCATCGCTTTATCGCGATATTCCTTCGCAACATCCCAGGGCTTGGGAACATAGATTCCCGTGCAGCGGACCGAGTCCAGAAAATCGGAC
>JAILOD010000275.1 GCA_024691015.1 Lachnospiraceae bacterium | reverse complement strand
AAGGTGTTTTTGATCTCAACCTTTTTGAAGGCCACATCCTTATTGGGTATAAGGGGATCGTAATCGGTAAAGCAGATGTAGGTTACATCAAGCCTGTTTCCGCGGTCGAATTTGTCGAAGTCATTATCACAGAAGCAATGTGTGATCTCACGTGCTCTGTCGGGTCTGAAGTTGAAGAATACGATCGAATCCTTATCCTTAATGGTTGCAACGGGTGCACCGTTCTTTTTAACAACGAAAGGAACCACAAACTCATCCGAAACTCCTGCGTCATAAGAAGCCTTGATACCACCGATTGCACTGTCGGCCTCACCGCCCTCACCGAGGGTCAGTGCTCTGTATGCCTTCTCAACACGATCGTAGTTGTTATCTCTGTCCATAGCATAATAACGTCCGGAAACACTGGCAACCTCACCTACGCCGATCTCCTTCATCTTTGCTTCAAGCTCTGCAACAAAATCGCAGCCTGATTCGGGAGGTGTATCACGACCGTCAAGGAAGCAGTGAACATATACCTTTTTAAGGCCTTCCCTCTTTGCAAGCTCTAAAAGCCCGTAGATGTGAGTGTTGTGGCTGTGAACTCCGCCGTCAGAAACCAGCCCGTATAAATGAAGGGAAGAATCATTCTTCTTTACGTTCTCAACAGCCTTTAAAAGAGCTTCGTTTTTAAAGAAGTCTCCGTCTTCGATCTCCTTTGTGATACGGGTAAGCTCCTGATAAACGATACGGCCTGCACCCATATTCAGGTGTCCTACCTCGGAGTTTCCCATCTGTCCGTCGGGAAGACCTACCGCAAGACCTGATGCGTAACCCTTTACATAGGGATAATCCTTCATAAGAGAGTCAAGAACGGGTGTCTTTGCCTGAGCAAATGCGTTGTGCTCGGGATTTTCATTCAGGCCCAAGCCATCCATGATAAGTAATACTGCGCTTTTCTTTGACATGATAATTTTTCCTTTCGTGATATAAATATGATTTATAAATTTATGATTTCTTTTCGTGGTATTCCTTCTCGGTGTTTACATTCCAGATGTTGGACTTGTCTTCTCTTCCGGAAATGATGTTATCTACCGTTAAAAAGCTCGTCATCATCGAATGATCGATATTGTTGTATCTGTGCTGACCGTTTCTTCCGACACAATACAGATTTTTAAAACCATCAAGGTAGTCGATCACTTCATCTATTCTATCATATGTGTCAAAATAGGCCGGATAGGCTTTCTTGACTCTTTCAACATGAGAATCGAGTACATCATCTGCGGAATTGATTATTCCCATGGAAACGATCTCCTTTATTGCAAACCTGGTGAACTGATCGTCCGTCAGACTCCAGAGCTTGTCTCCTTCATTTGCGAAATACTCGAGACCTATCCAGATGGTATTGTTGAGATCCTTTACAAGGTAAGGTGACCAGTTGTTGTAGATCTGCATACGTCCCAGCTTTACCTTTCTCTCGTGCACATAGATCCAGTTGTCCGGAACGATATTCCCAATGGTTTTTATATTGGTCTTATTTTTAAGGTTGACCTTGTTTACCAGAATACCGAGAGTCATATAATCACGATAAGGAAGACCTGCTGCTATCTCTGCCACTCCGCGGGGAACATCGTTCATCCCGCCTACAAGGTCCTTTATCGGCATTGAGGAAATGAATATATCTCCTTCTTCCCTGTAATCCTGTCCGTCTTTTTCATAGGTAAGACTTGTTACTACACCGTTTTCGGTTTTAAAGCCCTTAACCATGGCTCCGGTGATAACCTCTCCGCCCATCTTTTTTATCTCTTCGGCCGTTACGTCCCAAAGCTGTCCGGGACCGAGCTTCGGATATGAAAAGCTTTCTATTAAAGAGGTTTCGACCTTACGGTTGGAGTTTCCCGGCAGCATCTTTGAAAATACATCCTTTAAGATGGCCACAATGGAAAGCCCCTTTACACGCTGAGCACCCCATGAAGGATCAATATCTTTCGGATGCCTTCCCCAGAGGTTCTCAGTGTAATTTTCAAAGAACATGGAATAGAGCTTTTTGCCGAAACGGTTGATGTAGAAATCCTCCAGCGATCTTTCTTCTCTCTTATGGACCATACTGAAAAGATAAGAAAATCCAACCTGCATGGTATTTATAAAGCCCATATTGGTAAAGGTTTCCATTTTCAGCTTTATGGGATAATCATAGAATTTATTTTCGAAAAGGATGCGCGAAACCCTGTTACGGTTAAGCATTACCCTGTCTTCTTTTTCGGGATCGGGCCCGCCGCGCTTCAGACTCTTTTTTCTGCCGAGCACGATATCGTCATAAGCAGAACGCCCCTGCATGGGAAGCATCATCTCCCACCAGTCGTTTACACGGCTTACCTTTGAAAAGAATCTGTGTCCGCCCATATCCATTCGGTTGCCCTTATAGTTTACGGTCTTTGAGATACCACCCATTGATGAGCTCTCCTCAAAAACCTTAACGGATATGTCTTTGTCTCTTTTAAGCAATTCATAGGCTGCTGTAAGACCTGCAGGCCCCGCACCTATTATCAGAGCTTTTTTCATTTATAATCTCCGATCACTTTTCATATTTTTTAAAGAGTTTATTAAAAAATCTTACGTTGTCGCCTATATCTCCTTTAAACACCGAGGATCCCATAACTATGACGTTGGCGCCGGCATTTAAAACGACCTCCACGTTCTCCCGGGTGATACCGCCGTCCACCTCTATATCACGGTCCAGTTTTAAATCCTTAAGCCGTCTCTTAAGCTCCTTTATCTTATCTGTGGAGCTCTCTATATAGGTCTGTCCGCCAAAACCGGGATGAACTGTCATAATGAGGATCATATCCGCCCGCTCTAACATCTCATCGGAAAGCGCCGACACCGGAGTATCCGGGCTTATGGAGATACCCTTCTTTTTTCCACAGGACTCTATAAGCTCAAAGCATTTATCCACGTCCTTGGTGGCCTCCAAATGGAAGGTCACACCATCCGCCCCGATCTGACAGAATTTTTTTATATACTTTTCCGGCTGAGTGATCATAAGATGAACATCATAGAAGCATTCTGAAACACTTCTTAAAGAGCTGATCACCGGAACCCCGAACGAAATGTTGGGAACGAAAACACCGTCCATTACATCCATATGAATATAGGGTGCCCCTTCCCTTTCAGCTTCTTTTATCTGTGCCGCAAGATTCCCGAAATCAGCGGCGAGTATCGATGGAGACAACTTATATTTTCCCACTTTTCCTCCGTCATTAAAACCTGTGCTTTTGCTTTTTTAACAGTTCCTCATAAATAGTAACATATGACTCGTATCTGATCTTATCTATTAAGCCATCCTTCACGGCACCGGAAACGCCGCAATCAGGCTCGTGTGTATGTGAACACCCGTTATAAAAACAGTTGTTTTTATAATCATCGAATTCCCTGTAGCAGTCGGCCAGCTCTTCCGGTTTTAATTCGGGAATGTCCAGAGACGAAAACCCCGGTGTGTCTATTATAAATGTATCCTTATCCAGCTCTATAAGCTCCGAGCTGGTTGTGGTCTGCTTTCCGCGCTTCAGCTTTTTACTGACATCTCCGGTCCTGCGTAAATCTTCTCCCGTCAAAGCATTTATAAGGGTTGATTTCCCGACTCCCGATGGCCCCGCCAGTGTGGTTACCTTGTTCTGAAGGATTTCTTTCATCTCTTCTATTCCTTCATTTTCGATAGCCGAAATAAATACAAACTCTATCCCCGAATCTCTGTATATTGATGCAAATTCATTAAAAGCATCGTTAAGATCTATCTTGTTAATGCATACCTTCACGGGAACTCGCGCATAATTCATCCTGATAAGGAAGCGGTCCAAAAGCCCCGGGAGCGGATCCGGACTTGCCGCCGCAAAAATCACGAGAGCCTGATCCACATTTGCCACTGCCGGCCTTATCAGAGCGTTTTTCCGCTCCAGGATCTCACTGACATTGCCGGTGGCTTCCGTCTCGTCAATAACATCCATTTCTACCAGATCACCTACAAGAGGCTTCTTTCCGTCTTTTCTGAAAATCCCTCTCGCCCGGCATTCATATATTTTATCATTTTCCTCTATGTGGACATAGTAGAAACCGCCTATGCCCTTTAAAATACGACCTTTGATAATTTCACCACTCTTTACTGGACAGGCGTAAACGTAAGTGCCTGAGTCACCGTTTTCGGTGTTTCGTTAGTTGCTGTCTTTATTGTGCCGTCATCGGCCTCATATTCAGCCGTAGTCACCTGTGTATAGGAAACCGTAAGGGTTCCGGTGGGTGCCGTTGTTCCGGTTATATTTATAACAGCCGGGAACGAAGAAACGGTTGACTGATAGATCACGGAATTATCCACATTTGAGGTAACAAGAAGCGTTGCCGCGCTGCCCGGTGTATAATCGGGCGGAGCTGCTATATTAAAGGTACCTGCATAGCTTACTATTGCGGGCCCTAAGCTTATTACAAAGTCAACGCTTGCACCTTCCTCCACGCTGCTTCCGGCTTCGGGAGACTGGCTGATGACCAGACCTGCCGCTACGGTATCGGAATTCGCTTCGGTTACGTTTGCAAATGAAAGACCGGTGGCCGTAAGTGCCGTCTTGGCTGCTGTTTCCGTCATACCCTTAAGATCGGGTACGGTCTTTGTGTTTCCGACAGGCTTTCCGGAGCTTATCATTACCTTGACCGTACTGCCGGGTTCCGCAGCTTCACCCGCCGCCGGAGACTGACTTATGACATTCCCTTCTGCCACGTCTTCGCTCTCCGCCTCTGTCTCTTCCATAACGAAGCCTGCGTTTTCAAGGGCAACCTTAGCCTCTGCCTTGCTCTTGCCTACAATATCAGGCACCGAAGAGCCACTGTCACCGTTACTTACGTTTACGATGACGGCACTTCCGCTTTCAACCTCATCTCCCTCCGAGAGCTCCTTGCCCTCTTCGTTGGTAACATTTATTACATTGCCCTTTTCTACGGAGGATGAATTTACGGTCTGCATGGTTACTTCAAGACCCAGTTCTTCAAGCTTGCTCTTCGCATCAGCAAAGGAAACTCCGCTGACATTTATCATCTCGACCATTGAGCTTTCTTCCTCTTGTGTCTCCTCGGATGAGGAATCACCTGCAAGGCCCTTTATCCTTCCTACCAGTACGACGATTATTATGACTATGATGATGGCTGCAACTATGCCGAGCACCGTCATCAGCTTTTCAAGACCGGGATCCATATCGTCATCGTCATCTTCGTCATCATATTCGTCATCGTAATCCCTGCGTGACTTGCCTCTTGCATTGCCTGAATTTTTGGATTTATCTGCCTTTACTCTCGATTTTGCCGAAGTTTTCTTGCTTTTTGAGGATTTGGAGCCGGCTGAAGAACGTGAAGGATCCTTCTTTTTACGTGATCTGGCAATGTCTTCTTCAAGCTCCATTGCCTTCAGACGGCGGTCCTCCCTGGCCTTCTTCTCGCGGGCTCTGTCTCTTTCTTCAAGCCTTCTGTAATATTCATCCTCTTCCTCATCGGGATAAGGAGCATCAACATAAGGCGCCCCGTCATCCTCGTAACGCGAACGGGACCGGTCATAGGAGCGGTCATCTTCATAACGCGGATCATCAGGATATTGGGCCCTTCTGTTATCATAGTCCTGATATGCCTTCAGATCGCCCGCATTCAGATCTATGGAACCTGTCTGCTGCCTGATGGCGTTTACATCATCATCGGTTATCATCTTCGTTGCACCCTGAAGCCCGCCGGAGGGTATCATCTGCACGAAATCATCGTCAGGGCTTACCAGCGATCTTTTAAGGTCCGCAACCAGCTCCGCCATACTCGAATATCTTCTGTCGGGGTTCTTTTCGCAGCACTTGTAAATTATATGTTCCACGCTTACGGGGATATCATCCACATATTCTCTGGGATTTGGTATATCCTCCTGTATATGCTTGATCGCAATCGATACGGCTGTGTCTCCGTCAAAGGGAACACGACCTGTGAGCATCTCGAAGATCACGATACCAAGTGAATAGATATCACTCTTTTCATCGGAATAACCGCCGCGTGCCTGCTCGGGAGATGTGTAATGAACCGAGCCCATAACATTTGAGGTAATGGTATCGCTGCTTGCGGCACGTGCTATACCGAAATCAGTAACCTTAACCTTGCCCTCTTTTGAAATGATTATGTTCTGAGGCTTTATGTCCCTGTGGATTATATGATTGTTGTGGGCACTTTCTATACCCATTGAAACCTGGATGGCTATACTTACCGCTTCACGGAAGGACAATCTCAGTTTCTTTTCGATATAATGCTTTAAGGTTATGCCTTCCACCAGCTCCATAACGATATAATAGAGTCCGGCATCCTCTCCTACATCATATACATTAACGATGTTGGGGTGCATTAGACCTGCGGCAGACTGGGCCTCCGCCCTGAACTTCGATACGAAGCCGGTGTTCTCCGCATATTCCGCCTTCAGCACCTTTACCGCAACATAACGGTTCAGCTTGCCGTCGATCGCCTTATATACATCACTCATGCCGCCGGAACCGATCTTACTGATTATCTCATATCTGTCAGACAGCATCATTTTTTCCTGTGCCATATACTCCTCCAAACCGGGTTAAGCAAAGGGATCGGCATAAATAACCGCTATATTATCCCTTCCGCCGTTTTCGTTTGCCCGTTCAACAAGGGCGTTCACAATATCCTCTACCCCGTTGTTTTCTTTGATCACCTTAAGAATATCCTCTTCTGTAACCATATTCGAAAGTCCGTCGGTGCACATCAATATCCTGTCACCGGGCTTCAGCTTCATATCAAAAAAATCAACCTTGAGATCATCGGCTACACCGACTGCCCTGGTAATGATATTCTTGTCCGGGTGAAGACGCGCCTTATCGCGGTCCAGCTTTCCGGCTCTTACCATTTCCTCTACGAGTGAGTGATCTCTGGTGATCTGTACGATTTCGTCATTTACAAGATAGAGCCTGCTGTCACCGACATTCGCAACATAAAGATAGCCGTCTTCCATAATGGTGGCGGCCACAAAGGTAGTCCCCATCCCCTGCATTTCCTCATGATTTTTAGCCTCAAGGTAGAGCTCGTCGTTTGCCTGCTCCATTGCCCTGCGGATTATCCTGATGGGATTGTCTTCTTCGCTTTGTTCAATGATCTCAACCGTTCGCTTTGTTGCAAAACTCGAGGCAAAATCTCCGGCGTTATGACCACCCATTCCGTCAGCTACGATAAACAGATTCGGAAGCTGCCCCACAGGCATTTCCGACCTGAATATGTAATCCTGATTAATGTTACGCTTGATTCCCACATCGGTGCGGGAAAATGATTTCAACATAAAACTCCTATCTAAACAACACTAAAAGAGGCAAAAGACATCATTTATTAAACAGTGCCGCCTTCAGCCCTTCTTCTCAGCTGTCCGCAGGCACCATCGATATCTCTGCCCATTTCCCTTCTAATAGTAACATTTATTCTCATTTTTTCAAGTTTATTTTTAAAGGCCAGTACTCCCTTTCGGTCAGGTCTTTCAAACGACCTTTCCCTGACGGGATTAACGGGGATCAGGTTTACCTCGGCTCCCATTCCTTCTATAAGATTAGCAAGCTCTTTCGCATCATCTTCGGAATCGTTTACACCCTTGCAAAGAGCATATTCAAAGGTGACCTGGCGGCCCGTTGCTTTAAAGTATTCCCGGCAGGCTCCAACCGTTTCCTTAACCGTATACTTATTGGCTATCGGCATGATCTTTTTCCGTTTTTCGTCAGTTGGGGCGTGAAGGGAAAGCGCCAGATTTATACCGAAATTCTCCTTTGCAAGATCGTTTATCCTCTCCACAAGACCGCAGGTTGAAACAGTGATGTTTCTCTGACTGATATTCAGCCCGTTTTCGTCAGAGAGCATTTTGATGAATCTGACCAGATTGTCGTAGTTGTCAAGCGGCTCTCCGCTTCCCATAACGACCACTCTTGATACGCGTTTTTGCTCTTCGTGTTGAATTATGTAAACCTCATCCAGCATCTCCGCCGCCGTCATGTTTCTTACACAGCCTCCGAGTGTAGATGCGCAGAATCTGCAGCCCATATTGCAACCGACCTGTGATGAGATACACACGGTGTTCCAGTCCCTGTACGGCATAAGAACGCTTTCCACGGCATTTTTGTCATTTAACCCGAAGAGGAATTTTTTTGTTCCGTCAAGCTGCGATTCCTGTCTTGTGATCTCTTTTAAAGATGTATAGTCATAGTCTGCTTTTAATCTCTCCCTGAGTGCCTTTGAGAGATTGCTCATGTCATCAATGGAGCGGACCAGCTTTACATGCATCCACTCGTAGATCTGCTTTGCCCTGAAGGACTTTTCTCCGAGACTTTTTACGATCTCCCCAAGCTCTTCTGTTGTACATTGTTTTAAATCAATTCTATTCATGATCTTATAAATACCGCGTAATAGAATCCGTCACAATCGGATTCTCCCGGAATAAAGGTTTTTTCTTCAAGCTTTTTTAGCTTCAGCTCATTTTCTATGTATACACTCTGTTCCACCGTTTCTTCTTTTGTGAGCGTACAGGTGGAAAAGATCAGCTTCCCGCCGGCTTTCAGATAGGTAACGGCATTGTTCAGAATAGTTTTCTGAAGAGTAGCAAGTGCCGTTATATCTTCGGGGCGAACCCTGTATTTGATATCGTTTTTTCTGCCGATAACGCCCAGTCCGCTGCAGGGGAGATCAGCTATCACATAGTCGAATTTCTCCTTAAATTCAGGTTCACATTCCGTGGCATCCTTTACCTGCACGGTGATATTGTTAAGCCCCAGGCGTTCTGTGTTTTCTTCTATAAGAGAGGTTTTGAATTCAGAGATGTCACAGGCTGTGACCGATCCGCTTCCTTTAAGTATTTCTGCCGCATAGCAGGCTTTTCCGCCGGGTGCAGAGCAGACGTCGAGCACATCTGTACCGGGACGGATGTCTAAGGCCTCGACTGATCTTATCGAGCTTATGTCCTGCACGGAAAACATTCCTTCTCTGAAGGCTTTTATCCTGTTGATACTGTCTACACCGTTAAGGATCAGTGCCGCCTCACTTGTGTCTGCCTCTTTGCTTTCTATTCCTTCTTCGTCAAGAAGCTTTATAAGCTCTTCTCTTTTTATCTTATCCGTGTTGGTGCGTGCGTAGAGTGTGCGTGCACCGGTGAAATGCTTTAACATCGTTTCGGTGGTGTCCTTACCGAAGCGCTCCGTAAAGATGTCTGTTATCCATTCGGGACAGGAGTATTTAATATGAAGATCAGTAATAAGGCTGATATCATAAGGTTCTTTTACAACGGACCTCAGCACACCGTTCACATATCCCGAGAGCCCCGCCATATGACGGCGTTTCACAAGCTTTACGGCCTCGTTTACGACTGCACTGTCCGGCACGGAGTCCATAAAATAAAGCTGGAAAACACTCATCCTCAGTACCTCAAGAATGAGCTTTTTCAGTTTTCTTACTTTTATCTTCGAATAATGATCGATAATGTGATCCAGAAGTATCTTTCTTTCGATTGTTCCTTCGGAAAGATATTTGATGAAAGACCTGTCCTGCTTACTCAGGTAGTTATGGTTATCAAGCGTTTCCGAGATAACCCTGTCGGTGAAGCCCTTTTCCTCCGAGAGAAGCAGGACGTCCAATACTATTCCTCTTAGATTGGTCTTCGGCGCATCAGTCACGTCTGCGTCCTCCGCCGAAGATCATTACAAGCCTTAACAGCGATAATATGGATGCTGCGGCGCTTGCAACATAGGTTAAGGCTGCCGCGGTGAGTACCTCTTTTGCTCCGCGATATTCTTCCTGTGAAAGAAGCGCGTTTTCCTGTATTGCTGCCAGTGCCCTCTTTGATGCGTTAAATTCCACAGGGAGCGTGATTATCTGGAAAAGTACTGATAAAGAGAAGCACCAGAGCCCGATCTGGATTATGGTGTAGTTATATCTGCCTACATATGAGAGCAGCACTCCGATAAGTATGATGGGGATGCCGATCTTGGATCCGATGTTTGCGACGGGCACCAGAGCTGATCGGAAGGCCAGCGGGAAGTAGTTGGTGTTGTGCTGCATTGCGTGCCCGCATTCGTGTGCCGCCACACTGACTGTTGCTATGCTGGATGAGCCATATACCGGGTCCGACAAATTTACCTTTTTTGTTGAGGGATTGTAATTATCCGTAAGCTGCCCGCCTATGTGCACTACGCTTACGTGATTTATTCCGTTTCTGCCGAGAAGCAGCCTTGCGGTTTCTTCTCCTGTTATTCCGCTGCTGCTCCTTACCTGCGAGTATTTTGCGAAGGTTGAGTTTACTTTTGCCGAGGCCCACATAGACAGGATTGCTCCTATGATGACCAGAATATATGTAGGATCGTAATAATAACCGAACATGATGCTTCCTCCTTAGATATAGATATTTTATTTTAAGGCAGTGGAGTATGTTTGTCAAAGAATTAGGGGTGGAGGTGGTTTTCGGCCCCCCGGCAGGCCCGGAATATCATTTTCAAGACATGATCGCACAGGTGCTTTAGAGCTGGCAGATGGCTAAGAGCGTGTTTTTTGCGCTCCTTAGCCAATCAAGTATCATGTTCGGGCAGGCACTTTAGAGCTGGCAGATGGCTAAGAGCGTGTTTTTTGCGCTCCTTAGCCAATCAGGTAACTGGATCGGGCA
>JAILOD010000255.1 GCA_024691015.1 Lachnospiraceae bacterium | reverse complement strand
CTTCTGCATGCATCTGCCTTTCGCCCTCTCCCAGCTCGTACATATCTCCCAGAATGGCCACCTTTCTGGTATCCGCAAGCTTTAATAGCTCCAGCGCAGCCTCGGTCGAAGCCGGATTTGCGTTGTAGCAGTCGTCAATGATCGTGTATTTATCCGTATTTATGATATTTGACCGGCCGGCCATTCCCTTGTTTTCCCTAAGGCCCTTAATGATCTCATCCTCATTCAGTCCCAGGAGATCGCCTATAAGCGCCGCACAAACACCGTTCATTACCATATGGTCTCCGGGCAAGGGTGTATGAAGAGACTTTATTGTTTTTTCTTTTCCGTCCCTTATTATCCTGACATCAAAATCGCTTCCCTTAAGCCCATGATTCTTAACATTTACCGCCTTTGCATCCAAAGCGTCTTCTTTCATGCCGTATTTATATATCCTGTGAGAGAAAACCCGGCTTTCATCCAATTTGGACAACAGGTCATCGTCACCGTTAACCACGGCGATCCCGTCTTTTTTCAGATGGTCGAAAATATGGCTTTTCTCTTTAAGGATTCCCTCTCTGGAGCCTAAGTATTCTATATGGCTGACACCTATATTGGTGATCACGGCGATATCCGGCTTCGCCGACAGGCTCATTCTTTCCATTTCATCAAAATGGCTGATACCCATTTCCACAACGGCCGCACTGTGCTCATCCCTTATGGAAAGTACGGTCTGCGGAAGACCTATGTTGTTGTTCAGGTTTCCCGCGGTCTTAAGGACGTTATATTTTGCGGAAAGCACCGCGGCTACCGCCTCTTTTGTACTTGTCTTCCCTACGCTTCCGGTTATGGCGACGATCGGAAGCTCCATACCGGATCTGTAGAATCCGGCCAGCTTTTCAAGTGCCGTAAATCCGCTTTCGACCTTTATATAGGGCACGTCGCAGGAGGTGTCGACCTCGCCTATCACCGCGGCTGCACCATTCTTAACCACCTCCGGGATAAATTTATGCGAATCCACTCTCTCACCCTTTACGGCTATAAAAAGACACCCGGGCACAACCTTTCGCGAGTCCATACAAACCTCGCTAACAGTCATCCCCGGGTCATTTATATTACCGATCAGAGTGCCTTCTACTGCCTTAACTATGTTTTCTACGGTTAAATTACGCATCGGCGCCTCCTCAATACAGTTACAATTCAGTTGTCTTCCAGACAGCTGAATTGTAACGCACTTTGTCCATGAAAAATCGCCTTCGGCGATGGGCAAAGTGCCGCCTGCCTGGTGTATTGGCCCCGTAGCCACGCAGCTTGTGCGTGTCTCGGGTCTGAACAGTAACTCAATACAATCCCATATTTTTATCAAGCAGCTCCTGTACCTTAACTGATACGGTGTCTGCAACATTCTTTTTTTCTTCGGCGCTGAGAGCCGATGTATCGATCGGATCCCCGTACCTTATCACAACCGTCGAGGGTTTAAGTGCCGGAAACTGGGCTTCAAACACGCTTCTGGAATTTGATATTCCGACCGGAACTATAGTACAGCCAGCCTTAACCGCAATCTTCAGGGCCGCACTGTGAAACTTTAATATCGTTCCCTCTTTACCCTTATTTCTGGTGCCCTCAGGGAAGATCATCATCGAAGAAAAGCCCCTGTTTACATCCTCACAGGCATCCGTTAAAACCTTTATGCTCTGCTTCATGTTTTTCCTGTCGATAAAACGGCAGTTTATCAGATACATCCAGACATTAAGAGACGGAACCAGAAGCAGCTCTTTTTTTGCCACAAAGCCCAGAGGACCCTTATAGCTTAAATTTGAAAGTATGATATCAAAAAAGCTGCGGTGATTACCGATAAATACGACCTTTTTAACGGCAGAATCCGGAACCTTATCCATATCCTCAAGCTTCAGCTTTATCCCCGCCATAAGCTTTGCAACGAAAAAACCGAAATTTGCGATCCCCCTTCCGATCATCGTGGCGGCATGCTTATTAAACAGCCTGAGTATAAGGGCAATTATCCAGATGGGTATGGTGATTATCAGATAAAATATAACAAGCAATAACAATATGATAAATCTGATCATTTTTTAGCCTCGTATTTTTTCAGAGATACCTTTATGATCTTCTCACAAAGGTCTCCGAAGGATATCCCCAAAGTCTTTGCTTCAAGCGGAACAAGGGAGGTTTTTGTCATTCCCGGAAGAGTATTTGCCTCAAGACAGTACATCTTCCCGTTTTCTGCCATAACAAAGTCCATTCTCGCATAGCCATCTATCTCCAGAACCTCGAAAACGCGGACTGCGATCTCCTGCATGTCTCTCGTCTTTAAGGGCGGAAGATCTGCCGGGCAGACCTCTACGGTCTTGCCTGCCTGGTATTTGTTCTTATAATCGTAAAAGCCCTCAACTGGTGCGATATCAACTATCGGATAAGCCTTGCCGTCCACTACAGCAACGGTATAATCATGGCCTTTTATATATTCCTCAACAAGCACGTCATCTCCGTACATAAATGCGTCCTTTAAGGCCTTCTCATATTCATTTTTATCATTTACAAGGTAAACGCCGACCGATGAGCCGCCCGCACGGGTTTTAACCACACAGGGGAAGGGCATAACAGGATCGGTATCCCCGTTGTCCTTAACCAGGACAAAATTGGGGGTAGGAATATTATTGGTCTGAAACAGTATCTTGGAAAAATACTTATCCATAGCCAGTGCCGAGCTTAAATAGCCGGATCCCGTATATTTTATATCATAAATATCAAAGGCCGCCTGAACCTTTCCGTTTTCACCGGCACCTCCGTGAAGCGCAAGAAATACTATATCTGCACACCGGCAGATCTCAATAACATTTGGCCCGAAATAGGCATTCGAATGATCGGGGCGCTGCTCCTTCAGCGATTCTATATCGGGATCGGCCTCGGCTATGTCATTGATATCCTTATCCCATTCGCGGTCTGTATCAAACAAAGCCTCGGGATTCTTTGCATCAGCCGCATTGTATCCGTAAAATACGTCCAGAAGTATTACCTTATGTCCGTTTTTCTTTAACGCCTTATATACATTCTTCCCCGAAACAAGAGAAACATCCCTTTCTGTCGAATTCCCCCCTGCTGCAACTACGATCTTCATACGTTCTCCTTTATCTTAATAAAGTTATCATTTCTTTTTGCGTTTTTTCATTATAAGCAAAACAATGCACAGAATCAATGTTCCCAAAGAAACCAAGGTTGAAACGATTCCTATTATGGTTCCTTTATAATAAACTCTTATATTTTTCGCCCCATCAGGATACACTCTGACTCTGCCGTTATCTCCCTCTCCATCACAAATAAGCACTTTTCCGTCAGCAGTGCTTACAGCGGCATAGCCCTTATAATAAACAAAGGGCACATCTACATATTCTTCATTCCCGGTCAATCCGACTTCAAGCTCATTTTTATAACGGCTTACCTTTATCGTTTTATCACCGGTATAAGCCACATCACAATCATCCGTAAGCGCGTGTATGTCCTTTACCGTAAGCGGCAGCCACTCGCCGCTTATCACATGCTCGGTAAAAGGCTTATGATCATAG
>JAILOD010000231.1 GCA_024691015.1 Lachnospiraceae bacterium | reverse complement strand
AGACATAAACCTTAACAATAAATTCAGGGAAGGTGTAAGATTCTTAGATAAGAATTATCCTATTACCCGAATGGCCGTAGATATACAGAAATCCATCGATCTTCATTTAAAGCTGTATGACGATACAGATAAAGGTACTCTTACCGCCGAAAAAGAACAACAATACAGGGCAGATATACTTAAGGAAGAGGAAAAGATCCTTAATGCTCTCAATATTATGGAAAGTGTTGATCCAAAAGGGCCTATAGCCAAAAAGGCTAATGAATATTTAAAGGGCGGAAATGATATTTTATCATACAAAAAAAATAACGCTCGTGGTGTGGGACCGATCCGTTCTGATACAGAGGCCAGGATCACCGGTTTGAAAAACAATTGGCCCTTAAATGATATGGAAGCCTTAGGCCAGTTTAAGATCCATCTTGACACTATCTACCGAAAAGCTAACTACCATGAAAATGGCAACAGACTGTCAAAAGCTGAATATCGTCCAGGTGAAAGAGAATACTACACCCGGATGGTCGATTTCTGGGAAAAAATAAAGAGTACTCCCATAACAGACGAGAAAACAAGGACAGACCTGCTGAAAAACATGCAGGCTCTTGTTCGCGAGGGAATTGATAAGAACTATGTCACAATACTGTCTTTATATCCCAAGACCGAAAATCCCGGTTTAAAGGATCAGAAATATAACAAAATTGATTACATAATCGGTAAGGCCATTGACCGTCCGCTTCTTCAGGCAGAAAAAAAAGCAATACAAACACCTCCTGAAATTGCGCCCGAAATAGCAGTACCCGTGAATGCTCCTGTAATCAATAATATCAATCCCAATATTATCAACAATGATAAAAAGGTACTTACCGATCAGGAAATAATAAGCTACGACTCTACCAACGCTTCAAAGCGATGGTTCTTAGACAGCACTCATAAGACTGCTCTGACAATGGCTCAGGACAGTGTAAGCAGCATAAAGTCAGGCGATCATGCATCTGTACAGAACGCATTTATGCGCTACAACCTTGGGAAGGACCCGAAAAAAACCACTCTGAAGGACTGCCTTGAGCTAAACCTCGAAGGAGAAAAAAACCGTTCGGATAAAATGGGAGAGTTTTTGAAGGATATTAATAAACATCCCATTAATGGCAACTTCCTGCCTGAAAAAATAACCGAAAACGCAAAGTATCTGGGAGAGATCGATAAAAATGCGATGAATAAGCTTTTAGCTGAGCCCTTCCCACAGTTCAACCTTAATGATGTTGAAAGTCTAAAAAACCTGACAGATCCGAACACTTCATATTTTGGCAGAATAACCGGCTTTGTTGAAGATTTTATAAAGAGTGCAGAAGAAATAACCAAATTAAATGATCCGGACGGAAATATAATGAGCGGCTATATGGCCGGCTTCGGGGGAGCGGGAGCCTATTATTCCATTCTGGGAAAGGCAAAAACACTTAAGGCCTTTTCAGACCTTACAAAGATCATTGCGGATGAAAACCATCCCAACTATATAAAAGTTATCGCAAGAAAATTTCTGGAAAAATATCATAATGAGTTTAAGGATAAAAAGCTTTCTGATATTGACGGCACTCATATGTACAGGCTGAACGAAATCCAAAAACAGATCATTCGGGAAGAAAAATATAAATACTATCTTCAAAATAATTACCCTATGCCCTCTTATGACGAAATGATGACCTATCTTGAAGGAAACGGACCGTTTCCTTTAGATGAAAGGTTTATTAATAGTTTAAATAGTGATGTCAGGTTCGATACCAATTACTCATCTACGCGTGCCCGTAACACACAAAGAGCAGATATTGAAAGAGATACGTTTAATCTCGGAAAGATATACTCCTTAAATTATATCAATACAATAGATCAGCAGGAGCTTAACTATGATTTATTAAAGAACCTCCCGGAAGAAGAAAAAGCAAAAACAGACAGGATCTTTAATATCACTCTTGGCAATCTTATCGGAGAAAACGGAAGATTGTTATCAAAGAGTGATGGTTTTGGCCTGTTTAAGATCAACGGTTCGAAGGCTATCGATGTGATACAGGAAAAATACAAGGATAATTGGGCCACTCTTACGGACGATGATAAGATTTTTTTCATTCAGGCAGAGCTTTTGCAGGCTGTAGCTTCTAAAAACAAAGAAGTTAAAGTGGGGCTTCCCATAATTGAACAGTATGGTCCGGTCAAGGTTGAAGATAAATATTTCGCAACCATTAAAAAGCCTGCTCTTTTAATCGGCGATGCTTCTTCCAAAGAGCCTGAGAAAACAGAGCAGAAATATGACCGTGAATTTCAGAATATCCTGAACAATGCCCATAAGATTGAAAGCCTGAATGCCGGTGAGAACAACGTTGTATATAGAAATGCCTTTCTTCGGAAGGATTTTGTAAGCAACATCCTGAAGGATGCCGGCTTGAATAATTATACA
>JAILOD010000204.1 GCA_024691015.1 Lachnospiraceae bacterium | reverse complement strand
CCCAGGGTTTTTAAATTCTCATTTATTAAAGGCTCCATCATACGGGTCAGTGCATTTGCAGCCCTGAATCTTGCCTGTTCAGCAGCATTAAATGATTTAGGGTCTGTTTTGGCCTTCGGATATTTTTCAAAGTATGCAAATGAATAATCCTTTATCTCGCGAATACACCTGTTTATATCAGTGACATATTTTGATTTTTGATTGTCGTTCATATTCGTGTTCTTATTAAGCTCTGATACAAGATTATGCAGTTTGTCTACAGAACCTTTCAGCAATTTATATTCCTGCGAGTTTGGAATAAAGAACTTATAAAAGGTGGATTTTGACAATTCCTTCTGCTGCTCTGTAAGATTTTTAAGAAATGTTTTGTCAAATTGTTTTAATCTGTCTGCATTTTCTTTTTTACATTGATTATTTAAATATGACCGTTGTGTTAAAAAATAATCATTGTTTTTAGGATCCACTTTAAAACCCTGATTATTATTTGATAATTGTTGCAACACATCACGGCAACTTTTATTCCTCTCCCGACTGTAATTAAGAAGTTTTTTATTCTTCAGTTCATTGTCCAGATTTTCCAGTGATGTATTTGCCCCCATTCTTATAGTGTTTTTTGCATATCTGATAAATTCATCATAGGAAATATTATTGTCTCTCAGCGTTTGCAATGTATCCTTTAAATGGTCGGGATGGAGCTTCATTTTTAAATCTTTTATTTGATAATATGCCATCAGCGTAGAATTACCGGTAATATCATAACTGTATGCAATATTCATCTGAGTTGTTGCCTCTGTAATATATTTAAAATCTTTTGTGATCTTTTCCGTCTCACGAATAAGTGCATCACCACTTAACCCGGATTCTTTCAGGGCATCACGTATTCCTAAATATGCTTCAACATTATGGGCATTTCTTCCGTTTCCAACCAGGTTATGAAACAGATTTGTAGTCCTGTACTCTTCCGGTTGATTTTCCGGTTTTGAAAAACGTGAAAAAACATCTCTGAAGGCAACTGCTCCATTTTTATAGGCTTCTTCAAATTCATTTTTTGCTTTTTCATACTGCTGCTCTGCTGCACTGATAACATCAGCATCATTCGTCTTCTTTGCTGCATTTAATACCCGCCGTGCTTTTTCTTTGGCAATATATTTTTCGCCATATCTTATATAAGCATTAGCTGTATTTAATATGCCGTAATCCTGCATGAGCTTAGTTGTATCCTGATAGGCATGATCTCTTTTATTCAGCCAGAAATCACTCGGCGACATATCCAGAAACAAAGGTCTGTGAAGAGTAGAACCCATTTCGTTTCTAGCACTATTCAGATCATTTAAACTAATATCATTATCCAGGCAGCTCATTAATAATAAGGCTAAATCAATATGAGCCTCTGCCAAAGGATTTGATCTATTCTTTAATTTATTTTTCTCTTGTAAAAATACATCTTTCAGATTTGTTAATTCGTTTTTTAAATTAGCCGTATCAGACTTTCCCTGTACCAAGAGATTCTTAAACTTTTCACTAAAATCTTTTAAGACTTTTTTTGTTTCGTTACTGAGATCATTTATATAATTGCCTAAATATGCAGATCCGTCATCAGCACACATACCATATATATCATTCAGGATCTGCATGCTATTGGAACCGATCCCATCGGGTATCTTTTCTCCGGCTTCATCCGGTTGACCGGCCATTGTATCTGATTTATTTGCCTGCGCTTCAAGTTCTTTGAGTTTATCTTTTGTATTCGGCATTTTAAGTTCCTCCCTCAACTCAGTCAGAAATTAACTGAGTTGATCACTTTTCTACTGTTAAACCCTGTAGCCACGTTCTTGTGCGTGGCTACGGGTATGAACAGTAACATTATCGCATCATATTAGCCTGAGGTTCAATATTGTTACGCTGGTGTGCACGAACATTTCTGCTATTAACAAGCTCCTCACGATTCATTGAAGCGCGGCCCAGCACATCATCAAAATTGATCTTTTTTACACCGAGCTGAGCAGCACTCTTATTCCTCGACCTCATTTTATCCTGAATTTTTTGAAGATTCTGAGTATAATGAGAATTGATCACCTTTTTGCACTCTACCGGATTTACTACAGCAAGCCCGGCCAGAGCTGCCTGATAACGGTCTTCTCCATATCCGGTACTTCTTTTTGCTGCTTTGTCCTCAAGATACTTCTTGCTTGCATTCTCGATATTCTGGAAGATGTTGAGCAATCTTCTTTTATCATTTTCACTCAACGGCTCGTCATTATTTTTATATCTTTTATACAGATCGTCGGCTTTTTTCAGTTCCTTGTTGAGATTATTATACCTGTCACCGTTAATATGCAGCTTCCTCTTTGCCTTTGAAAACTGATCATATACATTAGACAGCTTCTTTAATGCATCTCTTGAAAGATCCATCTGCTTATCAACATCTCTCATTTCATCCAGACCGGATCTGATCTGCGAAAGCTCCTCGTCTTTGGTCAGTTGATGGGGATGATTTTGAACATTCTGGTTGTTACGGATATTCTCCATTGCATTGTTCACCTGGATATTAAAAATATCATCCATCGATCTTATATTTCCGGCTTCTTCAAAGTTATCCACCAAGTTATCCGGAACAGTTATTTTATTTGCACTAATATATGACTGTAATTGCTCATCAGTGAAGCGGTTTTTTTCAACCTCCGTAATGTACTTTTTAAAAGCCTCTGCTTCTATCGGATTGGTTTGTACGAGCCTGCTGTAATGCTCTGCACATTTTTTTAATGAATCAAAATGTTTTTTATAATCAGGCGACATATTGTCTTTTTTCTGGTCAAAAAGACTTAGAGCACATCTATGAATCTGTTCTTTTTCATATTTACTCATCAGATTTAAGTCTTCAGCTGATCTCATTATATTTTTTGATAAGAACTTCAACTTATCATCCATTGTCTTAAGCTTATCAAACTGACGTTCTATAAGATCATACTGATTTGAGTCTATGGCTTTATTAAAGAATACAGGATAGCTGGTATAAGGATTATCAAGAAAATGCTGAACCGGATATTTTTCTGTGAATTGCTTCAGGCCTTCCTCTCGCATTTTTTCAGTTAATTCATTAGCCATATTTAGTTTATGCCCGTCAGGCAGGATAAACTTTTGTCCTTCCTTTAGATAATCCTTTTCATTTTCCGGAATTGTTTTCTTAAATGCAGATCTTGCTTTCCTTATCATGGTGCTGAATTCTGATGCCCGTTCTGAATTCATGGGACTTATCAGTGAAACGATCCCTTCTGCCTGTATCACCGTAGGAGATTTTGCCTTCACCTCAGTAATTGCTTTATTAATTTCAGCCTGAAGTTCTCTTTCACTTAGACCCTCCTGGATATTATTTATTTTTTCCTGTATTTCCTTACCGATCTGATATTCAAGTCTGACAAGTCTTTTCGCGATATTATTCAATCTTCTATTAGATGTTTCCTTATCAGGAACTTTTTTGCCGTCTACTGTTTTCTTTGGATTCAAAAACGCATTTTTTAATCTATTCAGTTCATTTATTTCTTTTAATGAAAACTTCTTTGATACGGTCATAATGCTTGAATACATATTTCGATCAAGGTTGATCAAATAATCCAGCTTTGCAACGTCTCCCGGATAGAGCTTATATAACCTCGTCATCAATGAGGATCTATATGTATCTATACCATTTCCTGATTCAGCAAGTGCATTTTCATCAACCTCACTCGGAAAATTCTCAGGATGTTTTTGTACTCCCGGGATATTATTTACAGAACTAAACTGGTTTATATAATCTACAGCCAGTTGATACGTTCTGGTATAATTTCCGGAACTTTCTATCTCCTTCGTTATATGCGAAAGATCCTTCTTTATGCGTAGAGAAAGCTTTTCTATTTTATCTTCTTTCTGGTCAGCATCTAAGCCCTTCAGATCTGTTCTTAAAACAGTTTTCAGGGTGTCAACGAGCTGATTATAAAGGTTTTCATGCCCTTGCCAGTCTCTAACCTGCTCATCTGTTAATACATAAGTATAAACCCGGGAAATATTTTTAAATAAATCAGAATTCTTATCCCAGCCATTGTCTGACAGTATTTTATTAAATGCAGCACCGTCTAAATTACCTGAAAACAGCTGGTTTATGGTCTTTTCATTAGCATTACCATTCTGCTGTCCCCCCTGAGGTGCAGCCTGTTGTATAACCTGTTCATTCTGATTGTTGTTGATCTCTCCCTGTACTTGTTGATCACCCCTCAGCGGTGCTGCCTGAGGCGCACGCATGTTTTCCGGGATTATCTCGACTTTATTTAAGAGCCCGTTTAATTGAAGGGTAGCAATCCATTGAGTCGAATTATTCTTATTTATTTGTAAATAGTTAAGTATTTCTGTATTAAGGCTCTTTATATCTGATAAGAACCATTTTTTCTGATCGTCGTTTATTTGACCGGATGAATATAAATTATTAAATAATCCTTCCATCCTGTTTTTAAAGCCGGCAACTACATTTGGATCCATTCCTTCTTTTTCCCAGCCCTGATCGACCGATACTTTATAAAATCCTAATCCATAAACCCGATTGCAAAAGTTTTTAATAATATTTAATGATTGAGGATCCCAGCCGTTTGCTTTGAGCCTTTCATCAAGTTCATTTTCTGTCTCGAACAACAGCTTGCCCTGAGGCGCAGGTTCTTCACGCGGCTGCTCCGGAACATGTTCCTGAACCTGTTCCTGAACCTGTTCCTGAACCTGTGCCTGAACCTGTTCCTGCTGAGGTTCCTCGATAATTACATTCTGCTGCTGAGGCTCTTCGTTAATAATATTATCCTGCTGCTGAGCCCCCTGAACCTGCTTTTCTTCCTGCGGTCCTAAAATCGGATTAACAAGTGTTAAAATAGTATTACTGTATATAGATTGATTAGAATTTGCATTATTTACAAAACCCTTTCTCACGTCTGTAAGAACATTTCTGACATCATTCAGGATCGATTTTTGAACTTCTTCGTTGAGTTTCCCTTCCGACAAAAGATTGGTGTTATAAAGTCGATTTAATACATCTGCCAGTTTTCCCCTACGAGTGGCAGCAAGGTTCTTATCTAAAGAATTCCATCCCCTTTGGGTGGTTTCTAATCCCATACCATATACATTTTGAGCCAGCATGTTGAATGCCATCTGCATAGAGGTATTCCAACCGTTAGCTCT
>JAILOD010000201.1 GCA_024691015.1 Lachnospiraceae bacterium | reverse complement strand
GTGCCGTTCCGGATAATATAAGGTTTATAAGGATGGACGCAGCTGATATCGGGAATTTCTTTAACCCTGAAGAGCTGGACCGTATATATCTCAATTTTTCCGATCCCTGGCCGAAGGAAAGGCATGCAAAAAGAAGACTGGGATCCAGACAGTTTCTGAAAATATTCGGGCAGGTTCTGAAAAAAGAGGGTATAATAGAATTTAAGACAGACAACACGGGACTCTTTGATTTCGCGCTTTCAGAGCTGGAACCTGCCGGGTGGGAGCTTCTCTATTCAACCTATGACCTTCACTCGGATCCGGAGGCTATGAAGGACAATGTTATGACGGAATACGAGGAGAAATTCTCATCCAGGGGAAATAAGATCTGCAAGTACATTATCAGAAATAACTATTGACAAATATAAAAAGATTGAGTACAATGTAATTGCACAAAAGTTAAACTCAATGAATCAAAGGAGGTTTCACATGGTAAACAAAGTAACAGATGCAACATTCGAGAGTGAAGTTCTTAAAGCTGAGCAGCCTGTGCTCGTGGACTTTAACGCGACCTGGTGTGGACCTTGTAAAATGATGGCACCGGTTATAGATGAATTATCCAATGAGTATACAGGAGTAAAATTTATAAGCTGTGACGTTGACGAGTGCCCCGAATCCGCCCAGAAGTACGGGATAATGTCGATCCCCACTGTAATGATGTTTAAGGACGGTAAGGAGTCGGCTCCGGTAGTAGGAGCGCAGCCCAGAAAGAGCCTGGAAGGCTTTATTGAGAAGTACATCTGAATGTACTGAATTTCTATCGGTGTTATTCTGAGCGTTAGCGAAGGATCTATTCTATGAATACATGAGATTCTTCGCTTTTCTCAGAATGACACATGCTTCCTTACGAGGGTTCTTCCCCTGTTTATAGCTTCTATCAGCACAATTTCCCCTATTAGCGTAAATACCATCACAAGAATGATAAATACTGTGTGCTTTAAGATGCCTTCTTCCAGCATTTTCGTGAAGTGCATTCCTCCGATCTCTGCGACCAGAAGTACGTAGAAATTGAGATGCGTGACCATGATGATAAGAGAGTTCACACCGAAGTATGAGAGCAGGCGCAGAGGCGGAGCCATGTACAGCTTTTCCAGAGCCTTACAGATAAAGATGACTCCGAATGATCCGGACAGTGCAGCTACATAATAGAAGAAAACATTATTGAAAATCATAAAGTGAAGATCTGTTATTCCATTAATATGGCTGAAAACGAGATCGAGTGCGATGAGATCGATCCCGATAAATATATCTGCAGGTATCGCAAGCGGCGGAAATTTATCGGGTCCGATATTCTGAAACCGGGACCACTGCGCTGCGATAAAGAAACCGGCGGCAGCGAATGACATGCATACAGGTACACGCAGGATCGCTACAGCCAGCAGATGAAATACCGAGAATAAAGTGTTGAGACCGTACAGTGCATTGGCGGCTTCAAGATATTTATTCAATATTAAAGATACAACTGTCAGAATAACGACAATGGCGAGGATCTTCGGCAGGGTCCGGAATTTCCGGATCAAGGCTATCAGAAGCAGCTCCGCCCCGAATATCGCCGGCAGAAACCACATTACCGAAAAACCGTACAGCGTCAGGGTCTGGACGATATCAGAAAGAACAGTGGGGAAGCCCCCGTCACGTCCGGTGAGAAGGTAGTAAACTATATAAATAAGGATACCGACGACCGAATAGACAAAATATGGGATCATCATCCTGCGGAATTTATTTATGGCAGTATCTCTTAAGGAACGTTCAGATTCTTTTCTTAAAAAAATGAGCATTCCGGAGAGTATGAAGAAAAGCGGCATATGGAAAGATACGACAAATATCCTGGTATTGTCGCTTATATAAGAGATATGTGCGAGGATGACAAGTATTATGCCGATCCCTTTTGCAAAATCAATATAGTGAATACGCCCCATTTTTGATCGATTATCCTTTGAAATAAGTATATTTATAACAGAAAATGGATGTTTTGTAAAAAAATCGTAAAAAATACTTGAAAACTTGATAAAGCTATAATATAATGACACTTGCGTTGCGAGCGAAACGCTCCACTTTATTGCGAATATGCGCTTCTAGCTCAGTTGGTAGAGCACCTGACTCTTAATCAGGGTGTCCAGGGTTCGAGTCCCTGGAGGCGCACTCGGGGCACTGGTTTTGTGGACATGAGAGCCATGGGGTCGGTGCTTTTATTTTCTAAAAATAAACGTACGCTATAATTAAATAACGAGGTGTGGCTCAGTTTGGTAGAGCGCTACGTTCGGGACGTAGAGGCCGCAAGTTCGAATCTTGTCACCTCGATTCAGTATTTACAAGGGTTTCGGGTTTTACTGAAACCCTTAAATCTTGCTCAATTCTAAGAATATTCTAAGAATTTCATTTTATTACTAAATTAATTCAAAACCCCGCTAAATTGAGTGACAGAATAGCAGATTTACTGAATTCTAACAAAAACGGTTATTCCAATCGGAATAACCGCTCTGTTTTAATCATCATCATATTGCTTAAGCTTAATTACGTCATTTAGGCCGGTAGAGATTACCATTTTTGCTTCTTTGTCCTTAACCTTGGCATATATTCTCAGGGTTGTATCGAGGTCTTTGTGACCCACCCATTTTTGTATGCTTTTTATATCCATGCCCTCGTGAACGAGAATCGAGACACAAGATCTCCTTAAGCTCCGAAAATTTGTATTTTGGGGCAGATTTGGATTGTTAACAATGATCTTGTGTAACTCCTTAGATGGATAGTCCGGATAATAAGGTGTGCCGTCTTCGTGTTTGAAAATATAGTTATTTTCAATATAACAATTTCCGAAGAGTTTTCGGTTATCACTTTCTTGTTTTTTTATGTGACGGAACATATTGATCTGTTCGTCTGTGAGTGGGTAATCTCTTTTGCTGGCTTCAGTTTTTGTGGAATTTAGTCTATTTACTGTTGTGCCTTTAGTCACAGTGTGATTGATTTTGATGGTCTTATTTTTAAAGTCAATCGCTGACCATTTAAGACCAAGCATTTCTTCTCGTCGGAGTCCAAAAAATAAAGTAGTATAAAACACCTCATATAATGGATGCTCTTCGACAATACCTAGAAATATACGTACCTCCTCGTATGTAAGGAAATCGTCATCTAGATCATCATCTTTTGAGTATTCCTGCATAAGCTTTTTGTTTATTACTGCTTCGCTCACGGGATTATAGGGAATAAGACCTTCTGT
>JAILOD010000141.1 GCA_024691015.1 Lachnospiraceae bacterium | reverse complement strand
TACGGACTATCGGAAAAATCCGGCATTGAGATCACCGAGTCAGAGCCACAGGTTTCGGATCAGGACTCAGTCCGTTCCGCCATCGGTCAGGGTAATCACGCCTATACCACGGTTCAGCTGGCAAGATATGTAAATTCGGTTGCCAACCAGGGTGTGTGTTATAATATAAGTCTGCTCGACAAGCTTGTGGATCCGTCGGGAAGACTTTTGGAGGACTATTCGCCCACGGTCCGCAATAATATAAATGTTGCAAGTTCAACCTGGACGTCCGTACACAACGGAATGAGGGCGGCTGTTGCCGGGTATGACTGTTTTGAGGATTTTCCCCTTATAACCGCGGGAAAAACAGGAACGGCGCAGCAGGTAACAACCAGGCCCAACCACGCGCTCTTTATAGGATTTGCACCCTTTGATTCACCTGAAATTGCGATAGCAACCCGTATTGCATACGGATACACCTCTTCAAATGCGGCAGAGGTAAGCCGTGATATATATAAATATTATTTTGGGCTTGAAAGTGAAGAAGAACTGATTACCGGACATGCCGTACTTCCGGATTCGGCAGCAATAGGAGATTAAGATTATGGCGAATGTTGTTCTGAAAATGAGTAAAAGCGGAATATCGGTAATCCTGTCACAGGATGAGAGTGTATCATTCGATGATATAGTCAGAGATACCGCTGAAAAGTTCTCGGAAAACACAAAGTTTTTCGGAGAATCCAAGCTTGTGATTTCCTTCAGGGGGAGAAAGCTTACCGAAGATCAGGAAAAACGTCTGGTAGATGAGATCGTTGAAAAAAGCGGCGTAAATATTGCCTGTATTTTAAATAACGATGAAAATGAGGAACAGCTTTTTGTAAAGTCGCTTAAGTATTTTGAGGATAATGACAATAAGGATGATGACTTTTTCAAGGGAACGGTTGAGGCCGGTCAGACCCTGTCGGTGAGCGGGTCACTGATAATTCTGGGTCATGTAAACAAGGGTGCTACTGTAAAGGCAGGCGGAAACATTGTTGTATTGGGCCGTCTCTACGGCACAGCCGTTGCAGGACATAAGCCTTCTGATGATATAAAGGAAGACGGACTGAAGCTTTTGGAGAAGCTTGAGGACAAGGAAGATCATTTTATCGCAGCCTTTGATATGGCAGCTGTTGAGCTTACAATTGACGGTGTTACGGAAAATTATGTGGAAACCACGGATAAGCCGGGGCCCAGATGGTTCATAAAACAGAAGAATATACCTAAGATAGCCTACGTTTCGGAAGGTGCGGTGGTTGTAAACGATCTTGGAGAACAGAGCATAAAAACCCTTATGGGCGAATAAAACAGGATAATAAATGCAGAAGAAGTATTATTTGAAAAATTATGATTTCTTTATGGCAATGTTTGCACTGGCTATATCCATTTTCGGGATAATAGTCATCGGCAGTGCCAAGGAATCCGTACAAAACAGGCAGATCTACGGTCTTATCGTAGGTTTTGCCGTTATGATAATCATATCCCTGGTGGATTACAGTTATATTTTAAACATTTACTGGGTGTATTATATACTCAGTATTGTGCTGCTTCTGGCGGTTAAGTTTTTCGGCCGTGATATCAACAACGCCCGACGGTGGATCATCATAGCAGGCATACAGTTTCAGCCGTCCGAAACGGTCAAGTTATTGTTGATTTTATTTTTTGCAAAGTTTATTATGATAAATGAAGACAAAATGAAAAAACCGTCAACAGTTATGATGATGGTAGGTCTGTTTTTTCCGGTATGGTATCTGGTTTATGACCAGCCCGATATGTCCACTTCTATCGTTGTCTTTCTGATCTTTGCAATACTGATGTTTATCGGCGGGCTTTCTCTGAAGGTTATCGCAGGGGTATTTGCAGTGGTCATTCCGCTTATAATAGTCGGGATGATGATAATCCTTCAGCCCGATCAGGAGATCATCAAGGACTACCAGCAGAATCGTATTCTTGCCTGGCTTGAACCGGACAAGTATTCAAGTACGGAAGGTTATCAGCAGCAGAATTCCCAGATAGCAATAGGTTCGGGAATGCTTACCGGAAAGGGGTACAAAAATAATGAAGTAGGTTCGGTTAAAAACGGGAATTTTATCTCCGAGCCGCAGACAGACTTTATTTTCGCCATAGTAGGTGAAGAGATGGGCTTTGTAGGGTGTATGACCGTCATTATCCTTATGCTTCTTATCATCATCGAGGTGATAAGGCTTGGATGGAATGCGAGGGACCTTGCGGGGACGCTCATCTGTGCCGGTGTGGCAGCGCACATCGGCTTTCAGACATTCATCAACATAGCCGTTACAACGGGGGTAATGCCCAATACGGGTATTCCGCTTCCTTTTGTCAGTTATGGGATGACTTCTCTTATCTCATTGTTCATGGAACTTGGGGTGGTTTTAAATATAGGTCTTTTAAGGGAAAAGAGAAGCCAGTATTAGTTTTTGGGGCACGAGGTATTTCTATGAATATTGGACTTATTGCACATGATGCAAAGAAAAAGCTTATGCAGAATTTCTGTATAGCTTATCGTGGTGTGCTCAGTAAGAATGAGCTTTATGCCACGGGAACCACAGGACGTCTGGTGGAAGAGGTAACAAACCTTAGCGTTCACAAGCTTCTTCCGGGGCATCTTGGAGGTGTACAGCAGTTAGCTGCGCAGATTGAAGGAAATGACATCGATCTTATGATCTTTTTAAGGGATCCCTTAAATCCCGGGCAGTTTGAACCCGAGATCGTGAACATTGCCAAGCTTTGTGATGTTCATAATATTCCGCTTGCTACAAATCTGGCTACAGCCGAATTGCTGATTAAATCACTTGACAGAGGAGATTTGGAGTGGCGTGAGATATACAGAGGTTAAATCATACTGCAATTTTTTCAGATATGTTTCACTTATCCTATGCGTGGTCCTTATGTCACTTGTTTTTACGGGCTGCGGGAAAAAAGAGATCAAATATCCGTATGATGTTAACACAACTAAAAACGCTTTTCGTTTCGAAACCTACAGTCAGTCGAGCGTGGCAGATTCATTTGCTTCGAATCTGGCTGTTGTCGGAGAAGATATAATAAACGGGGAAGAAGTGGAAACGGGAGAGGATTCTTATGTTTCCGCAATTTTGATAGATACCGACGATAAAGAGGCGTTGTATTCGAAGAATGCCCATGCAAAGCTTTATCCTGCCAGCATGACAAAGGTTATGACGGCAATTGTGGCTCTTGAAAATGCAAGTCCGGATCAGATACTGACCTTTACGGAGGATTGCAAGGTGACTGAGGAGGGGGCACAGCTTGCGGGTCTGAATCCCGGTGACACGATGACTCTTGATCAGGCGCTTCATATCCTGCTTATCTATTCCGCAAATGATGTTGCCAATATGATAGCAACCTCCATAGCGGGTTCCGTCGATTCCTTCTGCGATATGATGAACGATAAGGCAAATGAGCTCGGAGCAACCAATACCCATTTTGTAAATCCCCATGGTCTTCATGATGAAAATCATTATACAACGGCTTATGACATGTATTTAATGTTCAATGAAGCAACAAAGCTGGATTCCTTTAATCAGATCATAGCTCTGCCGGAATATTCCACATCATATAAAACAGCAGACGGGACAGATAAGGAGTTTAAGTGTACTTCGACAAACAGATATATTAACGGAAAGATCAATGCCCCGACCAATTCCACGGTTATCGGAGGTAAAACCGGAACTACCATAGCAGCCGGTGCCTGTCTTGTCCTGCTTTCGAAGGATAAGTCGGGAAGAAACTATATTTCCTGCGTTATGAAGGGGGATAATATAGACGCTACCTACGGAAAGACAAACAAGCTTTTGGAGCTTGAATAACGCGTTCTGTAATTAAATAGTCAACACTTGATAGTCCTAAATTTGTAAGCTCAAGTGTTGTCTTTTATAGTCTTATAAGATATAATCATATTATGTATTTGAGCCTTAGCGAGAGCTAAAATATAAATCCAGGAGGATACTGCGATGATACGGTTAATTGTTGGTGAAAAAGGAAAAGGAAAGACCAAAGTACTGCTTGAAACGGTGAACGACGCAGCCAAAAATGCGGAAGGTAATATAGTTTTTATCGATAAAGATCTCTCTCATATGTACGAATTAAAAAATTCTATACGTCTTGTCAATACATCAGATTACAACATCAAAAATACAGATAAATTCCTCGGTTTTGCAGAGGGCATCATTTCAGCGGATCACGATCTTGAAAAGCTTTTCATCGACAGTTTCAAAAAGGTTTCACTTGCAAACGATCCTAAGGGCGATATTGCCGATGCTTTAAGAGAACTGGACGAGATCAGTGAAAAATGTAAGGTTGAGATCACTGTTAGCCTCGCCGTTACAAAGGAAGAATTGCCTGAAGACCTTTCCGAAAAGGTTGTTACGGCACTTTGATTGTGGAATATCTACTAATGCGGGCTGCCACTTTCGTGGCAGCCTTTTAAGTGAGAAATGTCAGATAATAAACGGAACAATAAAGGAAAAATCGTCAAAAAACCGAGAAAGAACCCGAATATCAACTTCGGAATGATCATCTTTTTGCTGATGTTCATATACGTCGTGGTACTGGTAGTTCTTTCCTTCGGAAAAAAAAGACTTACCGGATACGAGGTACAATTGGGTTCACTTGCCATTGATACCTCTTTTCGTGGTGTGGCTCTCCGTGAAGAATCGCTCTATACCGCACAGAGCGGCGGATATATAAATTTTTACGCGAGAGAAGACGCTAAGGTCAATAAGGGAGCGCTTATCTACTCCATTGATAAGAGCGGTACCTTTTCGGAGCTTATAGAGGCAAATGAGGCCGACAGCGGTTCTCTTACGGAAGAGGATTTAAGTGAGCTGAAAACAGAGATCAAAAACTATGCGGCCTACTTCGATGACAGGGATTTTTCAACTCTGTATGATTTCGAATATTCCGTTTTCGGAACAGCATCAAAGCTCATAAATTCCAATACCATGAAGACCATCAGTGAATTGTCCGAGGACAATCTGATGTCCGATTCCGTAGAACTCGCCTATGCACCGAACAGCGGGATAGTGGTTTATTCATACGACGGATATGAAAATCTGGTGCCATCGAGTGTCAGTATGAATATTTTTGATAACACTACCTACACCAAGAAGCAGATCGCTTCAAATTCCCTGATAGCAGAAACGGATTATGCATATAAGCTGGTTACAAGTGAGGACTGGTCTATAGTTGCACCTCTTTCCGAGGAGCAGGCTGCAGCCTTTGCCGAAACAGAGATAGTCCGTGTAAAATTTCTTAAAAACGGTTATACCTCAAGGGCAAACTGCAAGGTTATAGAAAACGGAGACGGCAAATATATCGAGCTTGACCTCAGGGATTCCATGATAACCTTTGCGACCGAACGATTTGTGGATGTGGAGATCACAACGGAAGAAGAGGCGGGACTGAAAATTCCGAATTCCTCTGTTGTGGATATGGAGTTTTATCTGATACCGGAAAAATTCCTTACACAGGGCAGCTCCGGTAGCGGCTTTATGAAACGAACCTACGGTGAGGACAGCTCGGTTACGGTTGAGTTTGTTCCTGCCAGTGTTTATCAGAATCAGGATGGGATGTTATATGTCAGTACAGAGCAGTTTAATCCGGGAGACATCCTGGTGGCTCCCGACAGTGAAGAAACCTATACCGTAAGCCAGAAAGACAGGCTTACCGGAGTGTATAATATAAATAAAGGCTATGCAGACTTTACCAAGATAGATACGAGGGAGCAGAATGAGGAATATACGATAGTTTCGGACAATGCGCCCTACGGGCTCAGGGTCTTTGACCGTATAGTTCTGGATGCTTCAAGCGTAAAGGAAAACGATCTTGTGGTAAGTGATTGATAATTATGCATTATGATTTACATAACAAAGAGGTAACAAAAATGATAAGCGAAAAATTGAAAGAGGTTGAAGAGAACATTGCAAAAGCCTGTGAAAAGGCCGGAAGAAATCGGGAAGAGGTTACCCTTATAGCAGTCAGCAAAACAAAGCCCGTAGAGATGCTAAAGGAGGCCTATGATCTGGGCATCAGGGATTTTGGCGAGAATAAGGTGCAGGAGCTGGTTGATAAGTACGAGAAGCTTCCGAAGGATATCAGATGGCATATGATAGGGCATCTGCAGAGAAATAAGGTAAAATACATAATCGATAAGGTTGTTCTCATTCACAGCGTGGATTCAATAGAGCTCGCGAAAGAGATCAGCAAACAGGCCGTAAAGCACAATATTACGGCCAATATTCTGATAGAGGTAAATATTGCCGGTGAAGAGTCAAAGTTTGGAGTACAGCCACAAGATGCAGTTTCACTTGCGGTTGAAATAATTAGTTTACCTAATATTGCTGTCCGCGGAGTTATGTGTATCGCCCCTTTTGTTGCAAATTGTGAAGAAAATCGAAAATATTTTCAAAATTTATGTAAATTAGATGTTGACATAAGTAAAAAAATAAGTAATAATACAGAGGTGAACATAATATCTATGGGAATGACGAATGATTATCCCGTAGCCGTAGAAGAAGGTTCAACAATGGTAAGGGTAGGAACCGGAATCTTTGGGGAGAGAAATTATAATATCTAGCGCGCATTATATTTCTGAATGTGCGCAGTGCACGGAACGCACAGGAGGGAAAAAAGTATGTTAGACATTTTTGAGAAGATCAAATCAACACTCATGGAAGATCCTGATGAAGAATATGATGATTATGATGAGTATGATGGATATCTTGATGATGAATATGAAGAAGAGGATGAGTACGAAGTAAAGCCCAGGTCCAAGAAAAAGAATAAGAGCAAGAACAGAGACGTTGATACATATGAAACATCATCAAGAGGCAATGTTGTATCAATGCAGAACGTAAGAAAAAGAGCAAATGGCAATTTTGAAGTTTGTATGATGCATCCCACAGATACAGAGGACGCTACAAAGGTTGTTGATGAGCTTCTTGTAGGCAAGACAGTTGTTCTTAATCTTGAAGGTATTGATGATGTAAGTGCACAGAGAATTTTTGATGTTTGCGCAGGTGCCATTTATGCACTCAAGGGAACCGTTCAGTCTATTTCCCGTTTTATTTACATCGTAGCACCCAGCAATGTTGCTGTTTCAGATGACAGCTCAAGCTATGAAAGCGAAAAGCATAAGTATGAGATGCCCAAGAAAAGAGCAGTCGGACAGTTTTAAATCTAAAGATTCTAAAGATAAAGTGCTTTTCATTGATTTCAAACATTCTTAATGATAATATTAGGAGCGGTGGTTTTTTCCACCGCTCTAATTTTGTGTTATCGCAGAGCCGCGGGAGGAAATTTTTCGGCTGAAGCCGACCGGTGGCTTGCGGGGAGGAATAATGAAAAAGGTTCATATCAATAAAACCGTTACAGGTGATGCTTATGATATTATAGTAACAGAAGGGTTTGACTCTGTAGCAGGTGAGATCTCTTCTTTGGATCATAAACCCGGAGCTCTGGCGTTGGTTGCTGATTCCAATGTTGACGCTTTGTATGGTGATGAAGTCGAAAAGGCTTTAAAAGTACTTAATATACCGCTTTACAGATTTTCGTTTCAGGCCGGTGAGCCAAATAAGACATTGGACACGGTGCGCAGCGTATTGAGATTTCTCATCGAAAACCATCTGGACCGTAAATCAATGGTTATAGCACTTGGCGGAGGAGTTACCGGAGATCTTGTTGGGTTTGCTTCATCCGTGTTTTTAAGAGGTATACCCTTTGTGCAGATCCCAACGTCGCTTCTTGCTGATACAGATAGCTCCATTGGCGGTAAAACAGGTGTGGATTTTGATGAATTCAAGAATATGGTCGGGGCATTTCACATGCCGGGGCTTGTCCATATTAATGTTGATACCCTGAAAACTCTAAATAAGCGCGAGTTTTCATCAGGTATGGCGGAGATAATAAAGCATGGCCTTATTCAGGACAGGGCTTATTATGAAAAGCTGAAAAGCTTAAGTAAGGAGATTCTTTCCGGTGAGGGTGCGGTAATGATGGATATCATCCACAGGAGTTGTGAGATAAAGGCCGGGGTGGTTGAGGAGGATCCGACCGAAAAGGGGATACGTGCTATCCTTAATTTCGGACATACCTTAGGGCATGCCATAGAAAAATACAAGAAGTTTGAGCTGACCCACGGTGAATGCGTGGCACTGGGAAGTGTGGCCGCTGCGTATATTTCTTTTAAACGAGGCTATATCACACAGAGAGAGTTAGAGGATATAAAAGAGGTGTTTTCCATGTTTTCCCTTCCGGTAAGGATCGGGAATATAGATATAAATGAAATTATCAGGATCACTAAGTCTGACAAGAAGATGGAATCGGGGAAGATAAAATTCATTTTGCTGAAAAGTATCGGAGAGGCTGTTATCGATAAATCCGTGACGGACGAAGAAATGGCCGAAGCATTGGCATATATAGGATAAATCGGAGGCTTAATTAAATTGAAAAAATATATTCATTTTTTTATAGATCTGGTAATAATAGCTGCACTTGTTGCGGTCGACCGGTTCACGAAGAATGTTGTTGTGGCAAATATCAAGGGTAAGGATCCGGTACAGATAATTGGTGATTTCTTCACGTTTCAATATCTGGAGAATACCGGTGCAGCCTTCAGTATCTTAAGGGATCAGCGGGAGTTTTTCCTTGTCATATCACTGGTTTTCTCGGTTATCATTCTTGGGCTCCTGCTCTATATTCCGGTTAAGAAAAAATATTATCCGCTGCGCATCATACTGGTGTTTTTATGTGCCGGCGCGATCGGCAATATGATAGACCGGTTTTTGCTTCATTATGTGGTGGATTTCATCAGCGTGGGAACCTTCCCTATTTTCAATGTGGCCGATATTTACGTAACTGTTTCTACCACTCTGCTTGTGATCTTTGTGCTGTTCATTTATAAGGATGAGGATCTGAATTTTAAGGAAGCCAATAAACAGAAGATCCATTCTTCAATGCTTGCTTCTCCAGCGAAAGAAAATGAGAAAGAGAAAGACGGCGAAAATGAGAAGGCTTTATCAACTGTAAAAAGCAGCACGGATACATTGTCGCAGGTGGATGTTTCGAGCAGCACGGAAGCACCATCTGTAATAGAGGCTGATACAAGCGTAGATCCACCGTCTGTAATAGAGGCTGATACAAGCGTGGATCCTCCGTCTGTAATAGAGGTTGATACCGGTGTGGAAGCACCGTCTGTAACAGAGGTTGATACAAGCGTGGAATCGCCGTCTGTAATAGAGGCTGATACCAGCGTGGATTCTCCGTCTGTAATAGAGGTTGATACCAGCGTGGATTCTACGTCTGTAACAGAGGTTGATACCAGCGTGGATTCTCCGTCTGTAACAGAGGCTGATACCAGCGTGGATCCTACGTCTGTAACAGAGGTTGATACCAGTGTGGATCCTCCGTCTGTAATGGAGGTTGATACAAGCGTGGATCCTCCGTCTGTAATAGAGGTTGATACAAGCGTGGATCCTCCGTCTGTAATAGAGTTAAAGACCAGCGTGGAATCGCCGTCTGTGATAGATGCTAAGACCGGTGGAGAAAAACCGGCATCTGATAAAACAAAGAAAGAGACCGGAAAAAATAAACCGACATCTGATAAAAAAAAGAAAGAAACCGGCAAAGAAAAACCGGCATCTGATAAAAAAAAGAAGGAAGCCGGAAAAGGCAGATCTAAAAAGAAAAAGAAAGAGACTGATAAAAACAAAACGGAAGAGACGAAAGAGGATAACCTTAAGAAAAAAGAGGACAAGACCGAAAACGGAAAAGATAAGCTTACCCCGTATGAGGGAATTGATAATCCCGATTTTCTGGCTTTTCTGGAGAGTGAAAAGGCGATTGAAAAGCCTGCTTCAGGGCTCAGTTCAACAAGTGATGATATTTTTTTCCTGCTTGGCGCAACATCCCTTGAAAAACCGGGACCGGAGCTGAATCTGATAATGGATGAGATTGAGAAGAAAATTAAAAACGATTGATGATCAAATGATCTAAAAACCGTGTGAATTAACTCACACGGTTTTTTTTATTTTTCACCTAAAATTCACATTTTCCTTCCGTATAAAAGATCATAAAGGGAGAATTCCTGACATCTTAGCACAGAAGGAGAGATAAGATATGATAAGAAAATTCACAAAGGTATCTGCAGTTGTTTTAAGTGTGATATTGGGGGCTTCAACACCGCTTACGGTTATGGCGGACGAAAATGTTGTAAGTGAAAACACGGTGGAAACAGTTGAAGATACAACAGAA
>JAILOD010000336.1 GCA_024691015.1 Lachnospiraceae bacterium | reverse complement strand
TATGAAAGCACCGCCTGTTGCCTGATAACCAAGAGCGTCAATGTCGCCGTTGGTGTTTGTTCCTATATCAATGGCATACTGGGCAATGTTTGATGCCTTTGTCTCAGCGTCGATATCGATTACGAGATCCTTATAGGGCATTGCGTACTCCTGAATATCTCCTTTTGTCTACTTTAAAACGAAAGCTGCTTCTGCGCAGTAGATATCGGGCTGATCATCTCCGCCTGCCTGAAGTGCCTGGTCAAGTGCGGGCTGGTAAGCACCCTCTGTTGTAGCAATGATCGTTGAATTGATCTTGTAAGGGAAATCCGGATGAGCTTCTACATACTTATCAACCATTCCGGGAACCTCATCGGTAAATGCCCAAAGATTAATGGTGCCGCCCTCTCCACCGCCTGCGGGAGCAGCGCTTTCAGTTGTTGCTTCAGCAGGTGCTGCCTCTTCCGTAGCTGCGGGAGCTTCTCCGCCCTCTGCGGGAGCTGCTGCATCTGAGCTTGCTGCTCCACCGCATCCCGAAAGAAGCGACGCTGCCATTGCAGTACTAAGTGCTAAAGCCAATAGTTTTCTTTTCATGTTTTCCTCCTATCTGTGCATACGCAACATATAAATAATTTGCCGAAACCATTAAGTGGTGTCGGATGTTTATCGTAGTTTTGTTATATCACTTAAAAATGGTGCATGTTTTACATATCTTGCTTTCTGTTTTTCAATTTTTGCGAAAATATGTTTAAAATATTTCGCAAACAGAAGATTTTGTTGTACAATTTGACCATGGACAAATTTTTTAATCCGGATAACCCGGTAATGATAATACTTTCTAAGATATTTGACCTTATATTGCTTAATGTCTGCTTTGTGGTCTGCTGCATACCTGTAATAACGATAGGTCCTGCACTCACGGGGATGTATGCCGTTGCGCTTAAAATGGCTGACGGGGAATGGGGAGATACCTTTAAAACATTTAAGGAAGCCTTTTTGGGCAGTTTTAAAAAGACAGTGATCGTGTGGCTTATCTGCGGTGGTCTTGGAGCATTGTTTGCGGCGGATATCTATATAATTTTTTATATGCTGCCTGAAGCATACAGGCTGCTGCAGATACCCATCTGGCTTCTTCTTTTTGTTGATATTTCAGTAATGATCTATGCGTTCCCGCTAATGGCAAGATATGAAGAACGGATCCCGGCTGTTTTTAAAAATTCGGTGCTTTTAAGCCTGGGAAACATCCCGCTGACTGTTTTTATAATAGTGTTATTTGCTGTCATTACAGATATTGCTCTTCATAACGGAGGGCTTATGGTCCTTCTTTTCAGCATTTTCCTGTTCATAGGTTGCGCGCTTCTTGCGTGGATCTTTTCCCTGTTTTTCAGGAAGGCCTTCTCTAAAATCGAAAATAAAGACTGATATTCGGACATTCCGATAGCCTAAAAAATGATTAAGAGCTATAATACCCTTATTCTTTTAGGAGGATAAGTGGATGACTCTTGAAGCATATTTAAACCCGGATTTTACCTGGCCTAAAAGGCTGATCTTTCTCGGAGAAGCATTTTTGGGTATTGTTATCTGTGTTTTACTGATAGTTCTGTTTAACCGTATTGCAACAGCTTCAAAACCCGACGGCAAAAGGCAGGCAGATTTTTATGAACGCACGCATAACCGGGTGCAGCGGTTTTATGAGATGATGATATCTGCTGCATCGGTTATGTCCTTTGCCTGTGCTTATGTGATAATCAATCACATCTATTCAATGGTGCAGGGCGGAGAAAGTGCAGAAGGCCTGGAAACACTGGTAAGTCTCTGGGAAAACGGAAGGGATTTTATCCTTTTGCTATTAATTTGTATTTCCTGTCTGTTGAACACTCTGTTTGACAAGCTTATAATCCCGCTAAAAAATATTACTAAAGAGGAAAAAGCGACCATAAGGATGCTGGGGATGTTCTATGTGATCCTTATACTTCTGTATCTGAATGTGATAGGTGATGAAAGCGAATATTCTCCGGTAATGATGTATTATCTGGGGCTGATGGTTGGTCGTTTTGTTTATTTTGATGCATCCTTTTCGGATTTTATTGATGCTTTGAAAAACTGTTTTAAGAATCTCTATCTGATTATAATGGGACTGGCGCTTACAGGCCTGCTCTGTTTTATCGGCTTTAAGTCGGGGTATCTTCTGGAGAGAAACTATTATATAGTAGGTGCTTTCTATACTCATATTTTTATAATTGCAGCTATTTTTATTCTGCATCACAGTCATCTTCTGCATCTTATTGCAAAAAAACCGAAGGAGTTTGATGACGGAGAACTGCAAGAGGACCCGGATACATATGAATACGGGGATTATAGAGAGGATGAGGAATACGATTCATATGATGAGGACTACGAGGAAGATGGATCTTATACAGAAGATGATGGATATACGTATGATGAAGAATATGCCGGGGACGGGTCTTATACAGATGATGAACAGGATGAAAATGGATCCGGTAGAGATGATATTGACAGTGATTTCGATTACTTGCAATAATATCGGGAAAAAGGGTACCTTCGGTAATAAAAATCATTAAAGGTAGCCATAAGGGTACTATAATTATAAAAAAAGCAACATTATAATTAGTTTATCAAAAAGGAAAAACGAATGGAAAAAATCTGGAAAAAAATCGGAACAATAGTTATTACCATATTGGCAACTCTGGGAGTGCTGTTTATTATTCTCTTACTTATGCCCGAAGATCCGGAGGATAAGGACGAAACGGCAGCCGAAAGCGAACCGGTAGCAACTGCTGAAAAGTTGGAAGATGAAGGCACCGAAATAGAGGAGAAGCCGGAAAAAGAGGAAGCAGAGCCTGAGAGCACAGATAAAGAAGAGACTGATAACAAAGCAGAAGAAGATGGAGAAGAGTCTGATAATACAGATGATGAGAAGGAAAAAGAAGGCAATACTGTAAAGATCAGTATTCCCGAATCGGATATTTCAAGCTATAAATTCGATTTTAAAACGCTTTCGCTAGATAACGAAGAACTGACCGAAGATATATTTTCGGATTATGATATCACCATTGTATATTTATGGGGAACGTACTGTCCGACCTGCATAGCTGAAATGGGTGACTTTGCAGAGTTTTATGATAATAAGCCGGATAATGTGAATCTTGTTGGCCTTATAGCCGATGTATATGACGGTCTTGATAATAACGTTTCGGAAGCGGAAAAAATCCTTTCCGATGTGGATGCGGAATTTATAAATATGCGTTCAAGTGATTCTCTTTATGAAGTACTTTCAGCCTTTTCGTATGTGCCGTCATTCCTGCTTGTGAACCGGGATGGATATCTTATAGGTACACCATACGTCGGAAGAGGATTTGACTCGGCAATGGAGGTTCTTGAACAGTATTACGAATAAGGAGAAAGACTTGGACTTAAAGAAAAAAGAAAAAATCATACGGATCATTGTTTTATCCGTATCTGTTATTCTTCTGGCTTTGGGGCTTATGACAGGAGGCTTTGTCGATGTTCTTTCCAAAGCCTCTGTAATATGCCTGGAATGCATAGGTATAGGCTGATGGGGACTTTTGTATCTCGGTTCAAATCCTTTAAAAGAAGGTATATTCAGCTGATCACGGCTGTTTTATATAATTGTAATATTGCAGGCTTTGTGACAGGGAAGATATATAAAGGAAACACAAAGGGAGTTTGTGTACCCGGGTTAAACTGCTATTCCTGTCCGGGGGCTGTATTTGCCTGTCCGCTGGGAAGCCTGCAGGGGGCTATAAGTAAGTCGGTATATACTCTGCCGCTATATATGCTGGGGACTCTTTTGCTCTTCGGCGTTTTATTCGGAAGGTTGATATGTGGTTTTCTTTGTCCCTTCGGTCTGATCCAGGAGCTTTTACATAAGCTGCCGCTACCCAAAATAAAAAAGAACAGAGTCACAAGGATGTTAAGCTATTTAAAGTATGTAATACTCGTGATATTTGCTGTGATCATTCCGGTTGTAAAGCTGGAGCCGGGATTTTGCAAGTATATATGTCCGGCGGGGACTGTTGAAGCCGGGGTGCCGCTTGTTTTATCAGACAAAAATCTGCAGAGTCTTATAGGTGGTTTGTTTTCCTGGAAGGTTTTTGTACTTGTGGTCTGTATTCTTATCTGTTCGATGGTCTATCGTGCTTTCTGCCGGTTTATATGTCCGTTGGGAGCAATCTATTCTTTTTTTAATCCCATTTCCTTTTTTGGGA
>JAILOD010000331.1 GCA_024691015.1 Lachnospiraceae bacterium | reverse complement strand
AAATATATTTAAACTATTAATATCTGACTTATTATAACATATATATACAAATCATAAAACTTCACATCACATAGTCACCTTTTTTATATTATTTTTTATTATTTTATAGAAAATTAATATTCAAAGGAGTATTATAATTTTTAGTTATGATTATCAATAATGAAAGACAAACAATTCTAATTGTAGATGACGCAGAGGTAAACCGTCTTATCCTTAGGAATATGCTTGAGGATGATTACGATCTTTTAGAGGCTGTCGACGGCGAGGATGCATTAAACAACATAGAAGCCAATAAAGAGCAGCTGGATCTTATACTGTTGGATATACACATGCCAAAAATGAACGGTATCGAGGTTCTGAAGGAATTATCCCGTCGCTGGTGGAAAGAGGATATACCGGTTATAATAATCTCTGCGGAGAATGAAGAATCTTCTATTGTACGTGCATATAAACTGGGGGCTCTGGATTATATTCCAAGGCCTTTTAATATAACCATCGTACGCCACAAGGTAGCTTCGATCATGCGTTTATACTCCAAGGAACAATATTTTGCCAGAGTTGCAGCCGAAGAGATCCTGAAAAAGCACGAAAACAACAATATGATGGTTCATATTTTAAGCGGCATCGTTGAATTCAGGAATGGTGAAAGCGGCATGCATGTTATCCACGTGCAAACACTTACCGATATGTTCATGCGGGAATTAATGAATATCACTGATAAATATCATTTCACTGACGAAGAGCAATCCTTGATCCCCATGGCCGCCGCAATGCATGATATAGGCAAAATATCCGTCCCTTATAAGATATTAAACAAGCCCGGTCGTTTTAATGATGAGGAATTCAATATCATGAAAGCCCACACCACAGCCGGCTATGAAATGCTGAATTCACTTGAAGCCTATCGCAACGATCCTCTTGTAAACATTGCTGCCAAGGTATGTCGCTGGCATCATGAACGCTGGGATGGTAAGGGCTATCCGGACGGTCTTCATGGCGATGACATTCCCATTTCAGCCCAACTGGTATCCATTGCCGATGTCTACGATGCCTTAACAAGTGAACGTTGTTACAAGAAAGCATATTCATACGAAGAAACCTATAATATGATCGTATCCGGTCAATGTGGTACTTTTAATCCGCTTATAACGGAAGCATTCAAAAATCTGGCTCCGAATATCCCGTCAAGACTGGAGGAACTATCCTCAAAAAAAATCTTTGAAGAAGACATATACCGAATAATAGAAAAAACCTTAAGACCTGAAAGACCCGAGATCATTATCGACTGATCCCGGGTCTCTGATTTTACTGATGTCTGTATTTTAAAAGTGTTTTTTTCAACAGCTCCACATCTATCGGCTTCGCCAGATGCGCATTCATTCCTGCCGCGTAACATTTCTGGGCATCTTCCGCAAAAGCATCTGCCGTCATCGCTATTATCGGTATGCTTCCCGCATCAGCCCTCTTCAGCGATCTTATCTTTTCCGTTGCCTCTATACCGTTCATATGCGGCATTCTTAAATCCATAAGTATTGCATCATAATGGTATTCCTCGCTGGCTTTAAACAGATCAACAACAATTACTCCGTCTTCTGCCCTGTCAGTTTCAACACCGTTTTCTTCTAGTATCATTTTGGCGATCTCAGCATTTATGTCGTTATCCTCCGCAAGCAATACCTTCATTCCGGAAATATCTATCTGTTCCTTCGTATCCAGCTCAACCTCATTATCCTTTCGCTGATCATCCAGCTTTCTAAGTTCAAGATAAAGTGTAGATTTAAACAACGGCTTTGGAATAAATCCATTTATACCTGCCTGCTTGGCCTCATCCTCTATATCACCCCAGTCATAAGCCGAAATAAGGCTTATCGGCGTATCGCTTCCCAATATTTCCTTGATCTTTGCGGCGGTTTCAACTCCGTTCATCCCTTCCATCTTATAATCTATCAGAATAACAAAGTATTTATCCTTTTTCTCACAAGCCTGTCTGATCTTTTCGACTGCACTTTTCCCACTCAGGCAGTAATCAGGCCTTGTCCCAAGCTCTTCAAGCGATATTTTTACCGTCTTGCAAAGATCCTCATCATCATCTACGAGAAGAATCCTCCAATCGGGTAGCGTCATCTCACCCTTATGCTCATTTGCTTTTTCAAAATCAACGATAACATGGAAGGTTGTTCCCACACCTGCTTCGGATTCAACCTCTATCTTTCCTCCCATCGCATCTACGATATACTTGGAAATTGTCATTCCCAGACCTGTTCCTTGCGTCTTTCTGACTCTGGTATTATCTTCTCTTTCAAAGGCCGTAAAAAGCTTTTCCTGGAATTCCTTAGTCATTCCCATTCCCGTATCACTGATCACAAGATGCGTTCTTACAAAATTGATCCCCTTTAACGAGCTTTCCTGATAAAGCTTAACAAATATGGATCCTCCTTCAGGCGTAAATTTTACAGCATTACTCAAGAAATTTAACAGAACCTGATTAAGTCTGACTCCGTCGCAATATACATTTTCCGCGATTATATTGCTGATATATACATCAAAATTCTGTCCACCTGCTTTGATCTGTGGCCTGATTATCTCGCACATGGTTTCCATGGTTTCCTTAAGTGACAGAGCCTCCATATTAAGAACCATCTTACCGCTCTCGATCTTGGACATATCCAGTACATCATTGATAAGCCCGAGAAGATGCTTGCCGGAAAGGGTAATCTTCTTAAGACAATCAGCCACTCTTTCCTTATCATCAATGTGGTCGGTAGCGATTGTCGTCATTCCGATTATGGCATTCATAGGCGTTCGGATATCATGACTCATATTGGACAGGAATTCACTCTTGGCCTTATTGGCGCTTTCTGCAGCCTCCATGGCTTCTTCTGCCGTCTTTCTGGCTTTTACGGCCTCTTCGCTGGCCGCTTCCGCCTCAGCAGTCGCATCCTGAGCGATATTTCTCGACTCGATCGCCTCTTCTTCGGATGCTTTTGCCTCTTCCATTGCAGCCTCAGCCTCTTCTCTTGCAAGACTGAGTGCATCCACCTGTTTTCTGGTCATTCTCATGTAAAGATAGAATAAGATAAGCAGATAAACGGCAAGGATACCGATCGCAAGGAACATTCCTCCTGTTCTGGATACGCCCATGGCTTCGATCATCTGATCGAGCACACCATAGGGAATAACAGAAACAAGATACCAGTTACTGTCAGGGAGCGGTGTTGCATACATGCTCCTTCGCTGGTGGATATTCTTAAATTCGTCGATATAAGTAGTGTTCATCGAAAAATCCGAATTTTCTTCGATCGCCGCCTTAAAACCCTCCAGTGCCCTGTCAATGTCCATTTCTTCGGGAACCGCATGCTTCTTAAGCTTTTCAAAAAAATCATTATCGGACGAATCATACGAATTTATAACATAGGTTGCATCTCTGCGGATAATATGAAAATAGACCAGGTTATCTGCAGAATTCAGGTTCATGATATCCGAAAAACTGGACATTGTCTTACACCACAATAAACCGATACTTTTCTTACCGTTTTTCATGGGAAGTGATATAGGTGCCGCATAGATGATAACCTGTTGCTGCGAATCCCAGCCTCCGGTAACCACATCTACCTTATCGTTCATGCTTTTAAGAAGGAAGTCGGGATCTCCAAGTTTTTCCAGCTTTACTCCGTATACCGTGTCCAAATCCCCTTCCTTATCTATCAGCACACAGCTTGCCACATCCTGGAATTCTCCATATCTGGAAATAGTCTCCTGAATCTCTTCATAACCTGCATTTTCCCCTAGTTCATTGACCTCTTCAAGCATCGAATCTACCTGAGAAAAACGTATCTGCTTTACGGCATCGAACCTGTTAAGTTCTTCACTTGCCATACCCATCAAATGAACATTGGCTATTGCGCGGATATCCTTTTCAGTCTGAATATCCATATATTTATTCAGTGAAAGAAAAAGAACCGTTGATAATATAATGGTTGTGACCAGTCCAATAACTATGTACTTATATTCTTTTTTCATTATCCACCTCCGTATGAAAATGCGGTAAAAATTAAGGATGCCTTGCTGATATCACTCTTAACCTTTAAGATTATCGGGACCGAAACTGTGAGGCAGGAGCTCTTCCAATGAGTAAACTACTTTCTCCTCGATCTCGCCTTCATCACTTACTTTTGCAAGTATTATGGGAAAACCTGCCGGTACAAACTCCCTTATAAACTGCCGGCACAAGCCACAAGGTTCACAGATATCGCTTCCAGGGTTCTTATCCGGCCCGCCTGCAATGGCCAATGCCTTAAAGCTCCTCACTCCTTCACTTACCGCCTTGGAAATTGCAACTCTTTCAGCACAAATACCTACCGGATATGAAGCGTTCTCTATATTGCAGCCTGTGAATATTTCTCCGGTCTTTCCCAGGACCGCGGCTCCTACCGCAAAATGCGAATATGGAGAATAGGAGTTTTTCCGACCCTCCAAAGCACTGTTCACAAGCTTTTCGTATTCACTTTTCCATTCCATCACACAATCACCCCCTGACAATCTTCCCAATGATATAAAATACAAGAAACACAATGATATCACAGGCAACTATGGTAGAACCTACCGGTGTGGAAAGCAGAATAGATATAACTATTCCGGTAAAAGCACAGAACACCGATATAAGCGCCGAACAGATCACCACGGCTTTAAAATTCTGCAGTACGCTCATTGCGCTTAAAGCCGGAAAGATTATAAGTGCCGAAATAAGAAGTGAACCAACAAGATTCATTCCCATTACTATTACAACCGCTATCATTATAGCTATTACGAGATTATACCTGTTGGCGGATTGTCCGGTAGCTCTCAAAAAATTTTCATCAAATGTGACCGCAAATATCCTGTTGTATAAAAGAACAAAAGTGATCAGCATTATTATCGACAATACAACACAAAGGTTAACCTCAAATTCGGTAAGAGTTAAAATCGAAACTGATCCGAACAGAGTACTGCACACATCCCCCGAAATATTGGCCGAAGTCGAAAAAACATTCATCAAAAGATATCCTATTGCCAGAGCTCCGACAGAAAGCATGGCAATAGCGGCATCCCCCTTTATCTTTGTATTCTGTCCGACTCTTAATAAAAATATTGCCGTGATAACAGTAACCGGCAGCGTCAAAAGCGAAACATCTGCAAGCTTCAACACCGAAGCCACCGCCATTGCACCGAATGCCACATGAGAAAGGCCGTCTCCTATAAATGAATACCTCTTAAGCACCAGCGTAACTCCCAGAAGAGAAGCACACAGTGCAATGATCACCCCAACGATGATCGCATATCTGACAAAAGAAAAGCTGAAATAATACATCAGCTTTCCCATAATTTCCTGCATTAAGAATTTTCCTCCTTATACTTGGAAACCCCAAGCTCTTTAGCAAATTTACTGTCCAGATAATCCCGGACATTTCCATAAAAGACCTCATCCTTACCTATATGTAAAATATGTTTTGTAAAGTGAAGAACTGCGTTAAGATCGTGGGAAACCATAATAATGGTTATTCCCGAATTATTCAATTCCTTTATAAGCTCATAAAAATCAGCTGTTACGTTGGGATCCAGCCCACTTACCGGTTCGTCCAGAAAAAGGATCCTGTCCGATGCGCACAGTGCTCTTGCAAGAAGAACCCTCTGCTGCTGACCACCTGAAAGATTTCGGTAACATTCCCTCTCAAGGTGACTTATACCCAAACGTTCCATATTTTCCTTAGCTCTTTTCTTTTCTTTTGGGCCATAAAAAGGCCTGAAGCCCAGATGAGATATATTCCCCGATAATACAACTTCCTTTACCGAAGCCGGAAAATCCTTCTGTATAATGGTCTGTTGGGGAAGATAACCTATTCCCTTTTCTTCAAAGGAAATAATTCCCGAAATGGGCTTTTGCAGCCCTAACAGCGTTTTTACCAGAGTACTCTTACCAGCTCCGTTTTCTCCGACAATACACAGGCTGTCACCTTCTTCAACCGAAAAACTGATGTCTTCGACTACAGCCTTCCCTTCATATCCAATTGATAATTTTTCCACATTTATTAAAGACAATTAACTATCTCCTGTCATCATCATAATGTCCCCTTGTCTGCAATATTGCTTAGATGGAGGGGTCTTCAGACTGAGTTAAAATAAGCGGAGAAATCCGCCCCGTATAAGCGGGTATGGATTTCTCCGGATATGATAATTATTGCTTTTTAATCGATCTTGGGAAACTTTGCAAAAGACTGCTCCAGTTCCTCATCGGTAGGAATGTAGTTTTCCATCTCACCGTTGTGGAACTTTTCATAAGCAACCATATCAAAGTAACCGGTTCCCGTAAGACCGAATACAATATTCTTCTCTTCGCCTGTTTCCTTACATTTTAAAGCCTCATCAACCGCAACCCTGATCGCATGTGAGCTTTCGGGTGCAGGAAGAATGCCTTCAACACGGGCAAACTCTTCAGCAGCCTCAAATACCTTTGTCTGGGTAACGGAACGTGCTTCCATAAGGCCGTCATCATAAAGCTGGGAAAGCACGGAGCTCATACCATGATAACGAAGGCCTCCGGCATGATTTGGTGCAGGAATATAATCACATCCCAATGTGTACATCTTTGCAAGAGGACATACCTTTCCGGTATCGCAGAAATCATATGCAAATCTTCCTCTTGTAAGAGAAGGACAGCTTGCGGGCTCAACAGCTATAAATCTGTAATCAGCTTCGCCTCTCAGCTTTTCTCCCATAAAGGGCGAAATGAGTCCGCCGAGATTTGAACCACCGCCGGCGCAACCGATAATGATATCCGGCTTAACACCAAGCTTCTTAAGAGCAGTCTGAGTTTCAAGCCCTATTACCGACTGATGAAGAAGAACCTGATTTAAAACGCTTCCGAGAACATATCTGTAGCCCTCCATCGATGTTGCCTTTTCAACTGCTTCCGAAATGGCACATCCAAGACTGCCTGTGGTTCCCGGATGCTCGGCAAGGATCCTCTTTCCAACCTCAGTCTCTGTAGAAGGAGAAGGCGTAACCGATGCTCCGTAAGTTCTCATAACCTCTCTTCTGAAAGGCTTCTGCTCGTATGAAACCTTAACCATATATACTTTACAATCAATTCCAAGATATGCAGATGCCATTGAAAGAGCCGTTCCCCACTGACCTGCACCGGTCTCTGTAGTAACGCCCTTAAGTCCCTGCTTCTTGGCATAATAAGCCTGAACAATTGCAGAATTAAGCTTGTGACTTCCGCTCGTATTATTACCTTCAAATTTGTAATAAATCTTTGCCGGAGTACCAAGTGCTTTCTCAAGACAGTACGCTCTTACCAAAGGAGCGGGTCTGTACATCTTGTAAAAGTTTCGGATTTCATCCGGAATATCTATATAAGCAGTTGTATCATCAAGTTCCTGCTTTATAAGTTCATCACAAAAAACAGGACGAAGATCGTCAAAGCTCATCGGCTTCATTGTCGCAGGATTAAGAAGCGGCGCCGGTTTATTCTTCATA
>JAILOD010000330.1 GCA_024691015.1 Lachnospiraceae bacterium | reverse complement strand
CTTCCGGATCCTCCATCGGCACAATATCCTCGGAAATAACCTCTTCAGCCTGAGACAATATTTCTTCCACGTCCAATTCTTCTTCCTCCGGCTCAGTATCGAGCTGCTTGGCCATTTCCTGCTCGAAGGTCTCAACCTCTTTGGTCTCCTCCGCAACATTTGCGGATGCCGTTAATCCTTCAAAAAATTCAAAAGGAAAGTAATCACGAATAAGCTTTGGAATAAAGATTATACCAAGCGTTACAAGAATAGCAAGTATTATAAGTGCGATGATCAGATTTCTGACCCTCTGACGCACTATTTTCTTATGTTTTTCTGATCTGTTAGACAATTTTCATAACTCCCCGATGTAATACGGAATAATCGCTACGGAAACAACTTCACCTAAAAACCTCTTGTGATAATAATAAAAAGAATTGTTTTCCGTACGCATTTTATATCCTAATGTCAAAAACCCCTATCAAAAGCGGTTTTCGATAAAATAAACTATCTGATTTTAACTAGAAAAAAAACGGGCCTCGCCCTACAGTTTACATAATAACACCTTGCATTTAATCGTGCAAGTATTATGTTTACTTATTAAATGCATTACGGCGAACACACATAAATTGTTCCGATATTATAACGGATCAAAGTCAAATTGTATCCGGCTGCCCCCGATCCCGTTCCTACGTCGCTCTTCCTCTATTTCGTCCTTGATAACGGCAAGTGTTTCATATTCTTTACATTTTATGTAAACCGTTTTTCTGTAAATATCCTTTAATTTTGAAAGAACATCATCCGCCGGCCCGATAGTTTCGACTTCTTTATGAGAACGTCCGACAGATGCGGCTTTTTCGGCATAATCTCCGGCCTCAGCCTCATCAGGGCTTTCAATAAGCACCTTCAGCATATGCTCTAACGGAGGATAGGCCAAAAGCTTTCTGTATGAGAATTCCTGTTCATAGAAAGCCGTGTAATCCTGGGCACCTCCGGCAATAATGCTGTAATTATCGGGAGAATATGTCTGTATTACGACTGCTCCTTCTTCCCTGTCACGGCCTGCACGGCCGGCAGCCTGCGTTATAAGATCGAAGGTTCTCTCCTGCGAACGGTAATTCGGCGCATAAAGCGACATATCAGCCGCCAGGATACCGACAAGCGTGACCTTCGGAAAGTCGTGTCCTTTGACGATCATCTGGGTTCCAACCAGAATATCTGCCTTTTCATCAGAGAAATCCTTTAATATGCGGTCGTAATCCCCTTTGTTTTTAGTGGTATCTCCGTCCATCCTTAAGATCCGCGCTTCAGGATAAAGCTTTTTAAGCTCTATCTCTACCTTTTCGGTTCCGGCCTTCATTCCTCCGATAAGCTTCGACGAACACTTTGGACAGGTTTTTTCAAGCCGGGTTTCATAGCCGCAGTAATGACAGAGCAGTTTTCCGTTTTTATGGGCGGAAAGCGACACATCACAATGGGGACATTTATAGACATAGCCGCATTTTCTGCAGCTTACAAAACCGGCAAAGCCTCTTCTGTTTAAGAACAGCATGATCTGCCTGTGGGCATTCAGCCTGTCTTCGATAAGCTCCCTTAAGCGGTCCGAGAACATACTGCGGTTTCCCCTGACGAGCTCTTCTCTCATATCTATAATATCCACCTTGGGCAGAGCCGACCCTTTTGCACGGTTTTTAAGCTCTATCAGCTTATATTCGCCGACAGAAGCTCTGTAATAGCTGTCAACCGATGGCGTTGCCGATCCCAGTATTACCGATGCACCACTCATACGTGCCCGCTGTAGTGCAACCTCTCTTGCGTGGTATCTCGGCATATTTTCCGCCTTATAGCTCCCCTCATGTTCCTCGTCGATTATTATCACGCCAAGATGCTCAAACGGGGTAAACAGGGCAGATCTGGGACCTATCATAATGTCAATAAGACCTTTGGAGGCTCTCTCCCATTGATCGTAACGTTCCCCTGCAGACAATTTGGAATGCATATAGGAAACTCTCTCCCCGAATCTCCTGTAGAATCTCATAACCGTCTGGTATGTCAGGGATATCTCAGGGATCAATACAATTGCCTGTTTTCCGCGTTTTATAACATCTGCTATAATTTCAATATATACCTCGGTCTTACCCGAACCGGTCACTCCGTGAACGAGATACGTGTTGCCCTCACCCCTGTCCATATCCTCCTGCACAGTTCGGACGGCTATCTGCTGCTCTATGTTTAAATCAACAAAACCGGACTTTTTGTCATCAAAGATATCAGGCTTCCTGTATTCCTTATTGGCTTCTATCCTGATGTGCCCCGCCTTCTCCAATGCATTTAATACGGTATTATTTACATGAAGCTTATCGCAGATCAGGGTTGCATCCGCTCCGTCTTCATCCATCAAGCCCGCAAGAACACGAGCTCTCGCCACCTGATGCTTCTGTATCATTTCGGCATGTACAGCCGCCGCGTCCTTTATATCCATATTCAGATAAACAAGCCGTCTGACCTTCCCCTTTACCGTAGAGCGCACGGGAAGTACGGTTTTTAAGGATTGGATGAGCGTCCCCCCGTAGTTATGCTTCATCCAGGCAGCCAACGCAATAAGGGAAGATTTCACCTCTTCCCCTTTTGAAACAACGGCAAGTGCTGTAATATCCTTTATCCGTTCCTCTTCTATTTCGGCCTTGTCCGTGATGTTTACCACATAGCCCTTTATTGTTCGCCCTCCCTTACCGAAGGGCACTTCCACATACGACCCCGGTTCAATACTCCCTTCCAGTTTTTCGGGAATTCTGTACTGAAACGGCCTGTCCAGTTTTTCATGTGAAATTTCTATTATTATATCTGCGTACAAACAGACCTCCGATTATGATAAATAACGACAGTTTTTAAAAAATTTCATCTATATGTTTCACGAATATCGACGGTAATTTTATTCTGAAGTAAATCCTTCAATGCCTATTTTACGGTATTTTGCAAACCAAAGGATTTCAGAAGATATTGAGTAGCAAAAACTTAAGTCCCTCAATAATTTGTGCCTTCATTTGAAGGAAATATACGATGATTCAAATAATCACGGCCGATATTTTTTATTTTTTCCGTCTTCTTCCAATATTTCCTTAATAAGCACCCTTTCATCCATAGGATGTTTCACGCCCTTTATTTCCTGATAGTCCTCGTGCCCTTTTCCTGCTAAGATCACAACATCTCCCGGTTTTCCATTGTGGATCGCATATGCAATTGCCTCCTTACGATCCGGGATCTCTATGTATTCGCCATCCGTCTTCTTTATTCCGGTCTCAATATCCTTGATTATGTCCAAGGGTTCTTCGTTTCTGGGATTGTCCGAGGTGATAATGGTAAAGTCGGCCAGTCTTCCGCTAACCTCTCCCATTTCAAAGCGGCGGTCTCTGGAGCGGTTTCCTCCGCATCCGAAGAGACAGACTATTCTTTCAGGCTTGTATTCCTTAAGGGATGTAAGCAGGCTTTCAAGAGCCATTGCGTTGTGGGCGTAATCTATATAGAGTGAGAATTCATCCGAAACATGTATTCTTTCCATTCTCCCCTTTACGGACGCATTAAGGAGAGCTTCAGCTATCTTTTCCTTATCTATTTTAAAACAATCGCAGAGAGTTATCGCACACATCGCGTTGTATACCGAAAACATTCCGGGCATATCGAAGGTGAATTCGCCTTTCATCTTCCCGTTCACCTTGAAGTCCACCCCGAGCACAGCCCCGTTTCGTACAAGCTTTTCTTCAGATGCATAATAATCGCAGGTCTCCTTTGTTCCAAATGTAACCACACTACAGGTGTGGCCTTCAAGTATCTTTTCCTTATATTTATCATCCCCGTTTATGATGCCAACCTTGCACTGCCTGAAAAGAAGACTTTTACAATGGGCATAGTCTTCAAAGTCGGTGTGTTCGTTCGGTCCGATGTGATCGGGCGAAAGGTTGGTAAAGATTCCGTAGTCAAACACAAAGCCAGCCGTTCTGTGAAGCATCAGAGCCTGGGATGACACTTCCATAACCACACAGTCACACCCGCATTCCACCATTTCCTTAAAGTATTCCTGAAGCGCGAAGGATTCAGGAGTGGTATTTTCGCTGTGGATATGCTTATCTCCTATTATTATCTCTATGGTACCAACAAGCCCGACTTTGTGGCCTGCAGAC
>JAILOD010000323.1 GCA_024691015.1 Lachnospiraceae bacterium | reverse complement strand
TAAAACCTACCTCCTTTTACAAAGAAGCGTTTAGATATTTCTCCTGTTCGGGTGTAAGCACATCGATCTTCTTTCCAAGGAAAGCAAGCTTTCTCCTTGCAACATCCATATCAACCTCTTCAGGAACGTCAATAAGCTTTTCCTTCAGCTCACCGGCATGCTCAACAAGGTATTTTGCGGAAAGAGCCTGGATGGCAAATGACATATCCATGATCTCGGCCGGATGACCGTCTCCGCAGGCAAGGTTTACAAGCCTTCCTTCTCCCAGAACATATAAGGTCTGGCCCGTAGAAAGAGTGTAACCGATAATATTATCTCTCATAAGTGTAGAATCCGTTGCGATCTCACGAAGCCTCTTCATATCGATCTCACAGTCGAAATGACCTGCGTTGCAGAGGATTGCTCCGTCCTTCATTACCGCAAAGTCTTCTTCATCTATTACCTTGTCACAGCCTGTAACCGTAATAAAGAAATCACCAAGCTTTGCCGCGTCATTCATCGGCATAACCTCAAAGCCGTCCATAACAGCCTCGATAGCCTTAACGGGATCGATCTCGGTAACGATAACCTTTGCACCAAGCCCCTTAGCCCTCATGGCCGTGCCCTTGCCGCACCAGCCGTAACCTGCAACTACAACAGTCTTTCCGGCAACGATAAGATTTGTGGTTCTGTTTATGCCATCCCAGACAGACTGGCCGGTACCATACCTGTTATCGAAAAAGTGCTTCATCTGGGCGTTGTTAACCCTTACCATGGGGAACTCAAGCTCTCCGGCACGGTTGAGGGCCTCAAGCCTTATGATGCCGGTGGTTGTTTCCTCACAGCCGCCGATTACATTCGGGATAAGATTTCTGTATTCGGTGTGCATCATATGAACAAGGTCTCCGCCATCGTCGATTATGATATTGGGACCGCATTCGAGAACAGACCTGATATGTCTGTAATATTCTTCATCATTGCAATCGTACCAGGCATGAACCTCAAGCCCGGCTTCCACAAGGGCTGCAGCCACATCGTCCTGCGTGGACAGAGGGTTTGACCCTGTGATATACATATCGGCTCCACCGGCCGCCAAAGTAAGACAAAGGTAAGCTGTTTTTGCTTCAAGATGCACGGAAAGAGCGATCTTTTTTCCTTTGAAGGGTTTTGTTTTTTCAAATTCATCGTGAAGAGTACGTAAAAGAGGGCAATTCCTTCTTACCCATTCGATTTTTCTTTTTCCAGACGGTGCGAGAGATGCATCTCTTATTTCGCTTGCCATATAATTCTCCTTTATTGTTTGATTTCGATTATTATATCATATTCTGTCGTGCCTGACAGCACTTTGCCCATCTCCTGCGACGATTTTTCCGGGGCAACGCTCTTTACAATTCGGCAGTCCACTAAAATGCAGAATTATAAACTAAAAAGAGCGGACTATAAAGCCCGCTCTCCTTAAAAGTCTTCATAAATTAGAAGTTTGCAAGATAAACATTTACAAGCTTCTGAAGCTCAGCTCTCTCAGCCTTGTTAGCTGCTTCCTGAGCAAGGATCTGTGCACGTCTTGCATAATAAGCGCTCTGGTAAGCATCATATGAAGCCTGTCTAGCTGCCTGCTCTGCTAAGCTCTTAGCTACCTGACCGATCTGGAAAGCCTTAAGCTGTGCCTGATAAACTTCGTAAGAAGCCTGTCTAGCTGCCTGCTCTGCGATTCCCTTTGCGATCTGGCTCTGCTGGAACTCTGCGAGTCTTGCCTGATATGCTGCATACTCAGCGTATCTAGCTGCCTGCTCTGCTAAGCCCTTAGCTACCTGGCTCTGCTGGAATGCCTTGAGGTTAGCCTGATATGCATCGTATGATGCCTGTCTAGCTGCCTGCTCTGCGATTCCCTTTGCAAGCTGTGACTTGTAGAAGTCCTGAAGGTTCTCCTGGTATGCAATGTAGCTTGCTGTACGCTGGTTCTGTGTGATCATTGCTGACACGATTTCTTCCTTGGGGCCAGCGAATGCAGGTACAACCGAAAGTACTGTAAGAGCTACGCATACGAATAATGCTGCTACTTTCTTCATAATAAAATCTCCCTCCGTATAAAAAAGATTTTCAAATTTAGCCTATTGTAACATTGTATCAAAAGAATTTCAATCACATTTTTAATAAAATTTTCACATTCTTACGAATTTCTTTGAAATCTCTCTCAATATGAACGTTTATCAAGGCCCAGTCGATTTATAATCTCCTTTATTTTACTATAAATTTTCGCTTCGTCAAGTGTATTTATGATTCTGTTCTCCATTACAACGTTACCATCAATGATAACGGTATCTGTTTCCGAGCCGTTCGCCGAATAAACAAGAGATGCGATCAGGTTGTTATTGGGCATCATTGAAGGTACATCAAGCCTCAGTATAGCAAGATCCGCCTTTTTACCTACCTCTATAGAACCGATCTCCTTTTCGAGACCCAGAGCCTTTGCTCCGTTTAAGGTGGCCATCCTGAAGGTCTGCTTTGCACTTATACACTGGGGCGTATCGTGGGTTCCCTTGTGTATGAGCCCCAAAAGCCTCATCTCGCTGAACATGTTCTGCGAATTGTTGGATGCGGCTCCATCGGTACCAAGACAAACGTTTATTCCCTTTGCCACCATTTCGGGCACGGGTGCGAAGCCGTTTCCCAGCTTCATATTGGAGGCGGGGTTTGTAACTACGCTTACATTATTCTGCTTCATAATGTCCATATCCGAATCACTTACTCTTATGCAGTGAGCGGCAATCGTGGGTGAATCGAATATTCCGGCATCGCGGACATATTCGGTGGGGGTACAATTATGATCCTTTTTCATATTGTCGGTTTCGGTCTGACTCTCAGCGATGTGCATATGTATGCCATAGCCGTTTTCACGCGCCACATCAGCTATCATTTTAAGATACTCAGGCCCGCAGGAATAGGGTGCATGAGGGCCGAGGAGGAATGTAAGCCGGTCACAGTCTGCCCCGTCACCCATTTCCTCAAGTGCCTGTTTAAGACGCACATCCTCCTTATCATATTTATCTCCGACAAGGCCTCTGGATATGACAGCCCTCATACCCGAATCCTTCACGGCCTTTGTGGTCTGATGGATATGCATCTGCTGATCGTTAAAGGTCGTGGTACCGGACTTTATCATCTCCATCTGACCGAGGAGCGATCCGTAATAGGCGTCCTCGTCGGTTAGCTGCTGTTCGATCGGGTCTATGGTCTTAAAGAGCCAGTCCATGAAGCTTAAATCATCTGCCACATTCCTCATGGTCGTCATATAAGTATGGGTGTGTGCGTTTATGAGACCGGGTATGACAAGCCTGTCGGTCCCGTCTATCACCTTGTCTGCCTTGAAGCCTTCGGGCTCTTTATCTATTCCGGCGATATATTTACCGTCGATATAGATCGTATGCTTCTCAACCTTGTCGTCATCACCATAGGGAATAACGGCGAGAATGTCTTTTAAAATAATTCCCATGTTTTAAATTTCCTTTCATTTGACCTTTATTTCAGATATTCAAATATCGCCCGCGTTGGTTTACGCGGGCGAAGGCTTCTTTTTTGAGTCAAGACTCTCTTGCGAGTCTCGATTGATCAAAGTCTCTTGCGAAGTGCCTCTGTCTGATCTTCAAAACCGGGCTTTCCGAGAAGAGCGAACATGTTCTTCTTGTAGGATTCAACAC